>DRMV01000048.1 GCA_011322445.1 Chloroflexota bacterium
CCGGATGCCCCCACAAAAACCGCGCCGCCGTCTGCAGCCCCGGAAACGCCTCCCCCGGCCAAAGCAACGTCACCGCCGGTAGAGCCCACGCCCGAGCCCATCTCCGCTGGCCCCGAAAAAACCCCCACGGCGGAAACAACACCCGCGGCCCCAACGGCTTCCCCCACCACCGCGCCGCCTGCCCTGGAAGACACGCCGGCCATCCCGCTTCCCTCTACCCCACGGCGGCGGCTGGTCGTCACCATCACCCCCACTGGCGACACTGTGCGCGACAAACTCCGCATTCGTCGCGTCTACGACAACATCATTGCCTACCCCGGCAACGACCGGTTTGCCTTTTACATTCTCGAGGCCGACCGCGCCTACCTCATCGAATTTGAAGAAACCACCGGCGTAGGCGATGAACTGCTGGCGCGGCTGAAAGCGATTGTGGGCGCGGAAAACCTCCGCGTGGAACCCTTGTTATAAGCCCCCGGAACAGCCCTTACACACCCCTGCGTCCCGAAGGAAACACCCATGACCAAAGTGTTAGATATTGAACGCATTGCAGTGCTCACCTCGGGCGGCGACGCGCCCGGCATGAACCCCGCCATTCGCGCCGTCGTGCGCACAGCGCTGGCGCACGACCTGGAAGTGTATGGCGTGGAAAGTGGCTACGAGGGCCTCATTCACGGCGCCTTCCAGCGGTTAGAAGCCCGCGATGTGGGCGGCATCATGCAGCGCGGCGGCACCATGCTGCTCAGCGCCCGCAGCGAAGCCTTCCGCACCGAACAAGGCCAACGGGAAGCCATTCACCAACTCAACAAACACGGCATCGACGCGCTCATCGTCATCGGCGGCGACGGCTCGCTGCGTGGCGCGCACGCCCTCGCCCAGCAGGGAGCGCACGTCGTGGGCATTCCCGCTTCCATTGACAACGACATTTGGGGCACCAACATGGCCATCGGCGTGGATACCGCGCTGAACACCATCATGGACGCGGTGGACAAACTGCGCGACACGGCTTCCTCGCACCAGCGGGCCTTCCTCATCGAAACAATGGGGCGGGAATGCGGCTACCTGGCGGTGATGGCAGGCATCATCGGCGGGGCCGAGACGGTGCTGATTCCCGAAGTGGAAACCACGATGGAAGAAATTGCCAACTCAGTGGAAGACGCCTACAAACGCGGCAAAACCCACGCCATCATTATCGTGGCCGAGGGCGCGCAAATTAAAATTCAAGACCTCGCCCGTTACCTGGACGAGGCCGATGTTGGCTTCAAAACCCGCATCACCATTTTGGGGCACATTCAGCGCGGCGGCCGCCCGACGGCTTTCGACCGGCTGCTGGCTTCCCGCATGGGGGTGCGCGCGGTGGAAGCCGCGGTCAGCGGGCAGTTCGATGTGATGGTGGGCCTGCGGGGTCGCGAAATGGTGCTCGTACCACTGCAAGATGTGGTCAGCCGCCAACGGCGGGCTAACATGGAATATTACACCATGGCCCGGATGCTGGCACGCTAACGCCGCGTGGTTCCCCAACCTACCACAACCCACGGCAGCATCGCCCACCCGCCTGCCAGCAACGGTCCGGTAAGGTGCGCTTCCCACGCTGCAAGCAGGTTGCTGCCCCCCACGAAAATGTAAAGCAACACCGCCCAGCGCAGGGGCGCAGCGGTGGTTTCCCGCAAGGCTGGCGGGCGGCTCAGCACCTCAAAAGCCCAGAGCGCGAGGGCAACCGTCAACCACCAGCCCAAAAAGTTGTGCAACGGCACCCCAAAGTAGCCGCCGGGGGCTTCCCACACCCAATGTCGATAATGCACCATCAGGGGGTCTAACACCAAATCCCAGGCCGTCATGATCACGCCGCCCAGGGCTGCCACCGCCCACGGCGGCGTTTTGCGCCACAGCACCGCCAGCACCCGGCGGCTGATGACCCACGAAGGGTAAGCCATCATAAACCACGCCAGCGGGATGACATACGGCACCAGCCCCAAAAAGCGCGGCCCCAGCCGCGAAGTATAGTGGTAGGGGCCATACACCCATCCCGTGCGCACCCCCACGACCTCCATGCCAAGACCCACCCCAAAAGTGAGGGCGAAGAACGCGACTGCGCGCTTCCACCCTACCTGCCCGGCAGCGTGGAAAAGCGCCGCAGCCATACCAAAAAGCGTCATCACCGGCGTGCCCCAGGCATACCACCCCCGCGGGGCCAGATTGCCTAACAACAACGCCCCCAACAAGGCATAAGCCGCCAGGAAGGCAGCGAGGGCCCAGCGATGCAGCCCTTTCATCATGGCTTTAGTCTTCCTCTCCATCCAGGCTTTCGCCGGGCTTCAGGCCGTAAATGGCGCCCTTGAGCACTTTGAGCGACAACAAAGCACACTTCAGCCGTACCGGCCCCAGGGTAATGCCAAGCAGGTTCAGCAAATCGTCTTTGGAAAACTGCTTGACTTCCTCAAGCGTCTTCCCTACAATGTGCTCCAGCAAAATGTCGGCGGAAGCCTGCGACAAGGCACAGCCCACGCCGTCGAAACGGGCATCGGTCACGATACCACTATCATCTACTTTGAGCTCGATGTGCACATGATCGCCGCAGGTGGGGTTGTCGTCTTCGTACGCGAAGGTGTAATCTTCCAAATGACCACGCCTGTGAGGGCTTTTGTAGTGATCGAGGATATATTCGCGGTAAAGATCTTCCATAGTACGGCTCCGAAGGAATGAGGTATGGGGGCAGGTATTGGGTAGCAGGGCATTAGGTGACTATGCGAATACCTCTTTGGCTTTGTAAAGCGCGTCGATGAGGCGGTCGGCTTCCTCGGGGGTGTTATAGAGATAAAAACTGGCCCGAGCCGTGGCAGGCACACAGAATTTGCTGTGCAACGGCTGGGCGCAGTGATGCCCGGCGCGCACGGCCACACCGTAATGGTCGAGAATTTGCGCAATGTCGTGGGGATGAATATCATCCATCCAGAACGCAAAGACTGCCCCGCGCCGCTGGGTGGAAGTGCCTAAAATGTGCAAGCCGGGCACTTCTTGCAAACGCGGCAGCACATAGGCCGTCATGGCCTGTTCGTAGGCGTGAATGGTCTCCATTCCAATGCTTTCCAGATAATCGATCGCGGCGCCCAACCCCACCACCTCGGCAATGGCGGGGGTGCCCGCCTCGAATTTATGCGGTACCGCATTGGTGGTAAAACTTGTCAGCGTCACACGCTTGATCATATCACCACCACCCAAAAACGGCGGCATCTGCTCCAACAACTTGCGGCGGGCATAAAGCACCCCCACGCCCGTGGGCCCCAACATCTTGTGCGAGGAAAACGCGAGGAAATCCGCGCCAAGGGTCTGCACATCCACGGGCGCATGGGGCACGAGTTGCGCGCCATCCACCAGCACCAGCGCGCCGGCTTCATGCGCCTGACGGGCGATTTCGGCTACATCGGGCTGGAAGCCGGTGACGTTGGACATGCCACTCACGGCCACCAGTTTCGGCTCGTGGGCCAGCAAGCCGGGGAGGGTGGTCATGTCCAGCGTGCCTTCAGGGGTCACGGGGATGAATTCCAGCCGAACGCCGCGCTCGGCGGCCAGCATTTGCCACGGAACAAGGTTCGCGTGGTGCTCCATCTCGGTGAGCAACACCACATCGCCTTCTTTCAGGTTGACGCGCCCCCACGCGTATGCCACCAGGTTGATGGCCTCGGTGGCATTGCGCACAAAGACGATTTCCTTGGGAGAAGTCGCGCCAATGAACTTCGCCACTTTGGCACGGGCTTCTTCATAGGCCGCGGTGGCTTCCTCCGCGAGCGTGTGAATGCCGCGATGGATGTTGGCGTTGTGGTGCAGGTAGAAATCGGCGATGGCTTCCACCACCTGGCGGGGCTTCTGGCTAGTGGCGGTGGAATCAAGGTAAATCAAAGGCACACCCGGGCGGGTTTCCCGGGCCAGCACGGGGAAGTCTTCCCGCAAGCGGGGGACGTCAAGGATAGAAAACGGGGCAGGGTGAGGCATAGGAACTCCTCATAGGTCATGGGAATGAGCGGCAAGTGACCGAGGTTCAGGCAGCAGAAGCAAGGCGTTGAATCTCCTGACGGATGGCCTCAATGACCTCGCGGTTGGCGATGCGTTTCTGGCGCCCTTCTTTCACGGAAAAGACTACAAAAACTTTCCCGCCATATTTGGCAGTAAATTTCTGATGCGTCTTTTCCATCCAGGCGCGCCAGCGATGGGCTTCGTTCATCTGCTGGTAAGTCACAGGTTTGATTTGCAGGCCAATCAGGGCTTTGCCGACACGGATGACGAAATCCACATTGAATAGCCGGCCCAAGCGGTCCGAGGCTGGCTCAATAGTAACACCTAATTGCTGTTGTAACTGCCCATACACCGTCTCGATTTCGCGTTGATACCCTTCAAAGGTGCGATGGATGACTAAATTACGACAATGCAATCCGCCAGCGTCACCTCGTCGATCTCAGCACGGACAACCTCGGTCACTTTGACAAACAGGCGCTCGCCCAACGTACGAAGGTACGCTTCGGGTTCAAGGTCAACGCCCCGTTCGCGCAACATGGCAGCAAGGCGCTCGCGATAAGCCTGCTCCCACTCACCCTCATCGCGCGGCATGGCTTCCCGAATCCATTCCGAGACCGGGCCCACGCTGCGCTTTTTGTTCAGGCCCCAACGATTGGTGGCCATGTTGAGGATCCATTCTTTAGCCACGGCTTTGTGCTCCCTGGTGCTCTTGCCACCACGCAGCAAAGCGTTGAGCCAAGCGATGAGGCTCTTTGGTAGGGCGAGCGATGCCTGCCTTCAGCAAATAGGCGTTGACGAAGATCTTGTTTTTCAGGTACATATAAGCCCTGACCCGGGTGTCGTTTTCCACACTCTGCTCTGGATGGTCAAATCTGAGAAACACTTGCTTGCCGCGCAAGTAACGTTGGGCATAAGCCACAAAGGCCTGAGGCTGTATCACTTCTACGCCCAGCAGGCTGACCTGCAAGCCGGTATCCAAAGTGAGTACACCATCCTCGGTCGCCGAACGGACCCGATACAGGGCCTGGGGGCCAAAACGCAACTTTTCCGGGGCGATTTTGGGCTGTGCATCCTGGATAGTGGGGGTGTAACCATCCACCGGGGCGAGCACCACGGGCGTTTTCCGGCTCTCAAAGGTAATTTGCGGGCCATACATGGGGGAAGTTACCCGATTCAGACGTTCCCGGATCAGGCGCACAAATTGCGGGCTAACCTCATACCCGATGGCATTGCGCCCCAATTGCACCGCCTCCGCCAGGGTGGTGCCGCTACCAGCAAAGGGATCAAGCACGGTTTCACCCACAAACGAGAACATGCGAATCAGACGGCGGGGCAACTCCGCTGGGAAGACAGCCTCATGCTCCACCTGACGGGCACCGCCAAAGACCCAATGCCCGCTGAAAAAGGTCTTCCACTCCTCTTTGCTCATCCGGGAGGCTTCTTTGACTTCTGCAGGCACTTTGGGGCTACGGCCGGGCTTCTTGAAGATGAGGATGTACTCGTAGTCAATCTCCACAATCCCGTTAGGCGGGAAAGGATACGAACCCATGACCGTGGCCCCGCCGGTGGTGTTCATGGTGGTGCGCTTCTGCCAGATGATTGCACCCATGTAGTCGAAGCCGATTTGTTCGGCTTGGGCGATAACCTCAGCGTGGAGGGGAATAACCTTATAGCGCCCATACACTACAGCGCGCGCGAACTGGTCCCCGATATTCACACACAACCGCCTCCCGGGACGAAGCACACGATGCACCTCCCTCCAAACGCGGTAAAGGGCGCGGAGGTAATCGTGGAGGGTCTGCCCATAGCCTATTTGCCCTTTCACGCCGTAATCCTTCAAGTGCCAGTAGGGTGGCGAGGTGATCACCAGGTCTACACTGGCGTCGGGCAATTCGGGCATCTGGCGGCTATCGGCTTGAAAGATCTTCGCCCATAACGGCATAGCGGCTCCTCAACCCTTGTAGCCGAAACAAACACACCGCCTTCCCCTCAGGCGGTGTGTAACGGTTGTTTAGCGGCGACGGCGACGACGCGCCGGCCGAATTTGCTTCGAGTTTTGCGGACACCAAAGTACCCGGTCAGGAACCATCCATCCATTGGTCAGATAGACATTGCGCTGAAACTGCACAGCGACCATTTTGTCATCGGCCTGAACAACAACCCCGGCCAGCCAACCCTGGACGCGCTCGCCCTCGTCATTATCATGGTCGCAGTAAACTTCAACACGGTCGCCCACATCAAAAATGCGGGTGTCCTGGGGTTCCTCCGAAAAGACGACTTTACCGGCCATAGGCTCTCCTGAGGTGGTGATGGGTTGCCCGGTTATCTGGTTGCTTGGTTACCCGGCCACCTGGTTGGGGAAGGAAACCAGGCAACGATGCAACGAAGTCACCAGGTAACCGCAATTACATTCTACCCCATCTTTTCGTGAATGGCGCGGGTAAATCGCGCCCGCACGCCTTCAAAAGGAATACGCTGCATGATGGGGTCGAAGAAGCCTTCCACAATCAGGCGCTCGGCTTCTGGCTCAGGAATGCCACGGGTTTCCAGATAGAACAATTGCTCGGCATCCACCTTGCCGATGGTCGCGCCGTGGGTGCAGCGCACATCGTTGGCTTTGATTTCCAGGCCGGGGATGGAATCAGCCCGGGCAGTGTCGCTAAGCAGCAGGTTGCGGTTGGCCTGATAGCCGTCGGTCTTTTGCGCTTCGGGGGCGACGAAAATCATGCCGCGCCACACCGAGCGGCTGTGATCTTTGAGCGCGCCTTTGTAAAGCAGATCGCTGGTGGTGTGCGGCGCAAGATGGTCCTGGCGGGTGTCGTGGTCGAGGTGCTGTTTGCCATCGGCAAAGTAGAAGCCGGAAACCCGCGCCGAGGAACCTTCTTCGGCCAGACGCACCTGGGTGAAACTCTTGGTGAGGTGGCTGCCTAACGAGCCGAAAATCCACTCAATGGAAGCATCGCGGCCCAGGTGGGCGCGCTCGTGGGTGAAATTCCACACATGGCGTCCCCACGATTGCAATTCCACGAAATGCAGGCGGGCAGCATCACCCACGAAAATCTCCACCAGGCCAACGTGCAGGGTCTGACCTTCCTCATCGGGCGAGGCCGACTCGTGGACATAGGTCAGCGACGCGCCTTCGTCCACCCAAATCACGAGGTGGTCAATGTGCGCCAGGCCCGCACCAGGCCCCCAGGCCAGGCTGTGCAAGGGGGCTTCGACTTCCACCCCGCGGGGCACATACACGAAAATGCCGTTCTGCGAAAAGGCCGCAGCCAGGGCTGCGAACTTGCCGTCTTCCGCGGGCACAACCTGGCCCAACACCTGCGCCAGCAGGTCAGGATGCTCGGCTGCGGCGGTGCGCAGGTCGGTAAAAATCACGCCCTGGGCGTCCAGGTCGGCCTGGGCGTCGCGCTGGAA
The DNA here is from genome assembly GCA_011322445.1 of Chloroflexota bacterium. NCBI lineage: Bacteria > Bacillati > Chloroflexota > Chloroflexota bacterium. Next base: position 7,429 of record DRMV01000048.1, read on the forward strand.
CCCGCCGGGGAGCAAGAGCATCTGCCCGCCGTGCTCGCGGTCCACCAGGGGCTGGGTAAGCGCCTCGGGCGCGGGGGGCAGGGTGCGGTAGGCTTCCGGGGCGGGCAGGCGCAGGGTTTCCCCGCGCAGGCCGCGGATGTCAGTGCGCCGCCAGGCTTCCATTTTGCGGTGCGGCATGGGCAGGCGCTGGTAGGTTTCCCACGCAGCGCGACGATATTCAGCCAGCAGTTGGGGTTCGTCTTGCGGAAGCATCTCGGCGGTGAAAGGCAGGCGCACTTCCCGCCGACGTTGAGATTGCTTTGCGGTCATCGGCTTCTCCTTACCCGACCGAGCCTTCCATCTGAAGGCGAATGAGGCGGTTCATCTCAATGGCGTATTCCATCGGCAGTTCTTTGACGAAGAATTCCATGAAGCCGGAAACCACCATCGTGGTGGCCTCTTCTTCGCTCAGGCCACGGCTCATCAGGTAGAAGAGCTGGTCTTCATCCACCTTGGAGACCGAGGCTTCGTGGCCGATGGTGACGTCGTCTTCTTCGATTTCCATGTAGGGGTAAGTATCCGTCTGAGAGGCTTCATCCAGCAACAGGGCGTCGCAGGTGACGTGCGAGCGCACATTGGAAGCCCCGCGGCGCACTTTCAGCAGGCCGCGATAGGAAGAGCGCCCCGTGCCCTTGCTGATGGATTTGGAAATGATTTTGCTGCTGGTGTTGGGCGCGAGGTGCACCATTTTGCCGCCCGCGTCCAAAATCTGGCCGTCGCGGGCGAAAGCCACCGAAAGGATTTCACCGTGCGCGCCCTCACCCACCAGGTAGCACGAGGGGTATTTCATGGTGACCTTGGAACCCATGTTCGCGTCGACCCATTCCATAGTCGCGCCTTCATACACCATTGCGCGCTGGGTCACCAGGTTATAGACATTGGTGGACCAGTTTTGAATGGTGGTATAGCGCACATACGCGCCCGGGCGGACAATGATTTCGATCACGCCGGTGTGCAGCGATTCGGTGGAATACATGGGCGCGGTGCAACCTTCCACGTAGTGAACCTTCGCGCCTTCGTCCGCGATGATCAGGGTGCGCTCGAACTGGCCGATGTTGGCGCTGTTGAGGCGGAAGTACGCCTGCAAGGGCAAGGCTACTTCCACACCCGGCGGCACGTACACAAACGAGCCGCCCGACCACACCGCGCTGTTGAGAGCGGCGAACTTGTTGTCGTTGATGGGCACCACCTTGCCGAAATACTGCCGAAACAGGTCGGGGTGCTCGCGCAGGCCGTCTTCGATGCTCTTGAAAATCACGCCCTGGCGTTCCAACTGCTCTTGAATGCGATGGTACACCATCTCGGATTCGTACTGCGCGCCCACGCCTGCAAGGAACTTCTGCTCGGCTTCGGGAATGCCCAGGCGATCGAAGGTTTCCTTGATTTCTTCGGGGATTTCATCCCACGACCGGCCAGCCTTGTCGGTGGGCCTGATGTAGTAGTAAATGTCGTCGAAATTCAATTCCGACAAATCCGGCCCCCAATTGGGCATGGGGCGCTCGATGAAATGCCGATACGCCTTGAGGCGATATTCCAGCATCCATTCTGGCTCGCCCTTGATGGCCGAGATTTGCCGCACAATGTCTTCATCCAACCCCTTGCGGGCTTTGAAGACGTAATTCTCCGGGGTGTGGAAGTCGTAACGGTCTTCGCCGCTCAGGCTTTCCAACAGTTCCGCGTCACTTTGCTTCGCCATGGTTCATCCTCTTCAAGGCGTCCGTTGCGCACCACACGCAACCTCGCTCTTCGCCATTTCGCAATTTTCTAATTCCTTACGCGCCCACCCGCTCGCGCAGCCAATCGTAGCCATGCTCTTCCAAATGCTCCGCGAGTTCAGGGCCACCCGTTTCCACAATGCGCCCGTCCATCATAATGTGCACTTTATCGGGCTGGATGTAGCGCAAAATGCGCTGGTAGTGGGTAATCACCAGCACGCCCAGGTCGGGGCCACGCAGCGCGTTCACACCCTCCGAAACGATGCGCAACGCGTCAATGTCCAGGCCAGAGTCGGTTTCGTCCAAGATCGCGATTTCCGGCTCCAGCATCGCCATCTGCAAAATTTCGGCGCGCTTTTTCTCGCCGCCGCTGAAGCCATCGTTGAGGTAGCGCCCTGCAAACGAAGGATCCATGTTAAGCAGGCGCATTTTATCCATCAACAGTTTGCGGAATTCCGCAATCGGAATGCCCTCATCGTCAGGGTTGAGCGCCTTGCGTTTGGCATTGAGCGCAGCGCGCAGGAAATTCGCGAGGCTCACACCAGGGATCGCCACGGGGTACTGGAAAGCCAGGAAAATGCCCAGATGCGCCCGTTCTTCGGGTGGCAGTTCCAGAATATTTTGGCCCTTGAAAATCACTTCCCCTGCGGTCACTTCATAGTTGGGGTGCCCCATCAGGGTATAAGCCAGGGTAGACTTCCCCGTGCCGTTAGGGCCCATGATGGCATGGACTTCGCCCTGCGGCAGCGTTAAATTCACACCTTTCAAAATTTCCTTGCCGCCAATGTTGACGTGCAGGTTGCGGATGACCAGTTCGGACATACGAAACTCCTCATTGCGGTAAAATAGGCGGTGGAGCGTTCGCTCCGCCGCTTGAGCCGGTTGACACCGGGAAGGTTCTTTTGCGTGGGGGCATTATAGCACCGCGGCCGCCTCAAGTCAATATTCGTTATAAAAATCCAAAATATTGACTTATCTCCCTGGTCGTGCTATACTGTGGCCGACGTTTTCGCACACAGCACGCATTTCCCTTCTTCATCGGCAGGGCTTCATGCAAGAGACCCGCAAGCGCATTCTCCAAACCCTTCTCACGCGGCAGCGTTGCACCATCAACGAACTGGCCGAGGCCGTGGGCATCACCCCCATCTCCGTACGGCACCACATCAACAAGCTGGAAGCCGCCGGACTGGTCGCTTCGGAAGAGGAACGCCACGGTGTAGGCCGGCCGCGACGCCTCTATTACCTTACCGATGCCGGCTTAGAACAATTTCCCTCGCAATATGTTCGCCTGACCACCCAGCTCTTGCGGCAACTCAAAGCCACTTTGCCCGCGCCCATGGTTTCCAAAATTTTCACCGAAATGGCGCGCAACATGGCAAAGGAATTCGTCACCGAGATCGAATCCCAACACATGGGGCCGAAAGAGCGCCTGCAGTTCGTAGCAAACCTGCTCAATCAAGAAGGTTTTGTCGTCACCTGGGAAGAAGAAGACGACCACTATGTTCTCAAAGAATCGGTTTGTCCGTATTATCACGTAGGGCAAGACCACCCAGAAGTATGCGTGTTAGACCGCAACTTTGTAGCGGCCCTGCTCGACCTGCCCGCCGACAAGATTCGTCACGAGCACTGTATTTTCAACGGCGATAAACAATGCCGTTTCCTCATCCCCAAACCCAGCACGGAGAGTTAGCGCTATGAGCGAGCAAACCAACACCTCCTCCCCCAAGCCCAACCGCCCGGAGTGGGAAGCCCGCAAAACCCACCCCAAACTGGCCGAACAGGCCGAAAAAGCCCTGCGCACCGTGGTAGACCCGGAATTGGGCATGGACGTGGTGACGTTGGGGCTGATTCGTAACCTGCAAATTTTCGACGAATCGGCCAACCTGGTCATGATTCTGACCACGCCCTTCTGCCCTTACGGCCCGGCCATTCTGGAAGCCGCGCGGCGCAAGGTCGAGGAAGCCCTGCAAAAGCCTACCACCATCGAACTCGGCGAAGAAATCTGGGAACGCGACATGATGGAAGAAGGCGCAGCCGAAATGTTAGGGCTGTGGTAACCCACTTTTCTTCCCCAAAAACAAAACATCCCCGCCAAAAGCAGGCGGGGATGTTTGTATGGAGCGCTTAGCGCAGTTTGAAGAAACTGGTGAGTTTCATCGCCAGGTTGAGGTTGCCCTTCAACTTCAACTTACCCTGCATGAAAGCGGCCATGCCATCCAGTTTGCCGAGGATGACGTTCTTGTAGTCCTGCGCGTCGGCTTCTAAAGTCAGGGTGGGGTTGTCGGCCACGCCCTCTTCCACCGTGCATTGGCCGTCTTTGATGGTGATGATCCAGTCACCACCCTCTTCCCCCGTGAGGTGATATTGAATCACGGCTTCGACGCCTTTGGCTTTCTCGGGCAGGAAAGCCTTGGGCATGCGAGCCATCAGTTCCTTCACGGTGATCTCGCTCATCGTTACACTCCTTTGAAATGGGTAAACCGCAGATTTCACAGATTACGCAGAAAAATCTGTGAAATCTGCGTAATCTGTGGTTTCCCTACTGCAAATTCTCGAACACGCCGGCTGCGCCCATGCCGCCGCCAATGCACATGGTCACGATGCCGAACTGGACATCGCGGCGCTTCATTTCATAGACCAACTGGGTGGTCAGTTTCGCACCGGTGCAGCCCAGCGGGTGCCCGAGGGCAATCGCGCCGCCGTTCACATTGGTGATTTCCTCGTTCAAGCCGAGGTTGCGGATGACGGCCAGCGATTGCGAGGCAAAGGCTTCGTTGAGTTCAATCAGGCCAATGTCATCCAACGACAGCCCAGCCAGATCCAGCGCCTTGGGCACGGCATACATGGGGCCAACGCCCATGATTTCGGGGTCAACGGCAGCCACGGCGAAGGACACGAAGCGCGCCATCGGCTTCAGGCCCAGCGCCTCGGCTTTGGCGCGGGACATGATGAGCACCGCGGCCGCGCCGTCGGACATCTGCGAGGAATTGCCCGCGGTGACCGTGCCGCCAATCTTGAAGGCGGGGCGCAGGCGGGCGAGGGCTTCCATGCTGGTATCGCGGCGGGGGCCTTCGTCGCGCTTGAAGACGAACTTTTTGGTCACCACCTCGCCGTCGTCGGTGGCCTGCTTGATTTCCACCTCCAGGGGGGTGATTTCCTCGTCGAAACGGCCGGAATCCACCGCCGCGGCAGCGCGCTGGTTGCTGCGCAGGGCAAAGGCGTCCTGCTCTTCGCGGCTGATGCCAAACTGCTCGGCGACGCGCTCGGCGGTCAGGCCCATGCTGAGATACACGCCCGGCCAGTCGGTCGCCAGTTTGGGGTTGGGGGCGAACTTGTTACTGGTCATCGGCACCATGGTCATGGATTCGGTGCCGCCGGCGATGGCGATATCCAGTTGACCGGCCATGATGGCGAAGGCCGCGTGGGCAATGCTCTGCAAGCCCGAAGAGCAGAAGCGGTTGATGGTTTCACCGGGCACGCTGGTGGGCAGGCCGGCGCGCAGCGCAGCAATGCGAGCAACATTCATGCCCTGCTCGCCTTCAGGGAAGGCGCAGCCGAAAATCACGTCTTGAATGTCTTCCGGTTTGACAGCCGGGGCGCGGCGCAGCAGTTCCTGAATGACCGCGGCGGCCATCTCATCGGGACGCACCGTCACCAGGCTTCCCTTGCGGGCCTTGCCCACCGCCGTGCGGGTCGCGGCGACGATGACGGGTTCGCGGGTGGGGTCGGAAATGGTGGTTACCATGGGTGTACTCCTCAACAAAAGGGGTGGAGGCAAAAGAGGTTAGGAGGTTAGGAGGTTAGGAAAGATAGGGAGGAAGGAAGTTAGGGTTTTCGGCGGGCTGGGTGGGCATTGATAGAGCGGCTGAGCATGACAATCACTCGTTCGATGATGGGAAGTCGGTGTTCCATGACCTCATTGCCCAACAGATGCCGGGCACGGACATACCAGCCTTGCAGTTCTCGTGCTTCTCCAAGGGCGATACGAAGCACTCTCAGGCCATCGGCAGAGCCAATGCCTCGCCCGTAGGCCTCTTCCACATTGGCACACAGGCTGCCGCTGCTTCGCACCATCTGTCTGGCTACATCCCGTCCCCGCGGGTCTTGCAATAGCTTCTCGCTGTCGCTCCATACCAGGTCAAACAAATACAACGCCCAGCGATAGTATTGCGTCTGCCACAAAGGGCTGCGTTTGACCGCTCCGGGCACTTGCTGTAACCAAACCTCAAAGTCCACCGTGCCGCTCACACCTAACCGCCTGACAACCTAACCACCTATCTTCCCTAACACCTCTAATTCCTCAACGGCTTCCCAGTCCTCAAAATATGCCACATCCTCTCCTGCGTCTTCTCCTCGCCGCACAGCGAGAGGAAGGCTTCGCGTTCCAGGTCAAGGATGTACTGCTCAGAGACCCACTGCGGCTTGCTCAGGTCGCCGCCGGTGAGCACGTAGGCCAGTTTGTTGGCAATGTGGGCTTCGTATTCGGTGATGTAGCCGCTTTCGCGCATGGTGTAGATGCCAACTTGCAGCGCGGCCAGCGTGTCGCGGCCCGCGGCGTACACCTTTTCGGGAATGGGCGGGTGCCAGCCGCTATCGAGCATGTGCAGCACTTCACGCTTGGCTTCCGCAATCAGGTGGTCGCGGTTCATCACGACCCGGTCGGCAGCGGTCAGGATGCCCCACGCGCGGGCTTCCTCGGCGCTGGTGGCAACCTTCGCCATGCCGATTTGCTCAAACGCCCGCTGCATGAAAGCCAGCACCTGCGCGTCTTTGGTGCGCATGGGCGGGTTCACAATGCGGCGGATGATTTCCTTGGTGCCGCCGCCCGCGGGAATCACGCCCGCGCCGACTTCCACCAGGCCGATGTAGAGTTCCGCCGCGGCCACCGCGCGGGAAGCGTGCATGGTGATTTCACAGCCGCCGCCCAAGGCCAGCCCGGCAGGTGCAGCCACCACCGGCTTGTGGAAATAGCGCATCCGCATGTTGAGGTTCTGGAATGCCTTGATCGACTCGTCCAGTTGGTCCCACATGCCCTGCTGGGAAGCCAGCACCACGGCGAACAGGTTGGCGCCCGCGCTGAAGTTGTCGGCGTCGCTGCCAATCACGATGCCGTCATACTTGCCCTCGTCCACCAAATCCATCGCCTTGTTGAGCATGTTGAAAATGTCTTCGTCCAAGGCGTTCATCTTGGTGTGGAATTCCACGGCAATCACGCCGTCGCCCAGGTCGACGATGGCCGCGCCGGGGTTCTCGTCCATCACTTTGCCCGCAGCCTTCTCTTCCTTGATAAAAATGTTCTTCGGCGAGCGGCGGATGGGCTCATAGGTTTTCTTCGCGGGGTTGTAAACGCCCACCTTGCGGCTGCCGTCGTACTGGTAGAAGGTGGCGACGCCGGCTTCCAGCATCTCGTGCACCCATTGCGGCGCAGGGAAGCCCTCTTTTGCCATCGCTTCGGTGGTTTCGGCCACGCCCAGCATGTCCCAAATCTCGAAGGGGCCGGCCTGATGAGCAAAACCCCAGCGCATGGCGTCGTCGATGGGCTTGGGGGTGTCGGCGATTTCGGGAATCACCGACGCGGCGTAGGCAAAGCCCTGATAGAGAATGGCACGCGCCAGTTGTGCGGCGCGGTCGGTTTCCTTCACCCAGGCCCGCAGGCGCTCGCCCAGGTCTTCAATGTCCTTGATTTTGCCGATGGATTCAAACTTGGGCTTGCTGGGCGGTTCGTATTCTAAGGTTTCCAGGTTGAGGTGCAGGTAAACCTTCTTGCCGTTTTCCTTGACCCGCTTGTAAAAGCCCTGTTTGGTCTTGTTGCCCAGCCAGCCGCGCTTGATGAGCTCGGCAATCAGGTTGTTGGCGCGTTCCGAAGCGAGGTATTTCTGCGCCATTGCGTCGTGGGGGATGGCAGCGCGCAGGTTGCGGCCCACATGATCCCAAACATCGATGCCCACCAGGTCGATCAGGCGGAAAGTGGCGGTCTTGGGGCGGCCCAGCAGCGGGCCGGTGATGGCATCCACTTCTTCCACGGTGTAGCCGTGTTCCAGCACATAGTCGAGCACGAACGCGCCGCTGCCGAAGGCGATGCGGTTGCCGATGAAGTTGGGGGTGTCTTTGCAGAGCACCACGCCCTTGCCCAGGCGGTTTTCGCCGAATTCGCGGATGAATTCCACCACCTCGGGCAGGGTGTCTTCGCCGGGGATGACTTCCAGCAGTTTGAGGTAGCGGGGCGGGTTGAAGAAGTGGGTGCCCAAAAAGTGCTTGCGGAAGCCTTCGGAGCGCCCGGCGGCAATGTCTTTGATGGGAATGCCGGAGGTGTTGGTGCTCACGATGGTGTGTTCGGGGCGGATGGCATCAATGCGCTCCATTAGTTGCTGCTTGATGTCCAGCCGCTCGACCACCACCTCGATAATCCAGTCGGAATGCTTGACGGCCTCTTCCAGATCGTCTTCCAGGTTGCCGAGGGAAACCAGCGCGGCGTGGTCTTTGGTGAAGAACGACGCCGGTTTGGATTTGAGAGCCCGCTCGAAGCCCTGCCGCACGATGCGGTTGCGGACTTCGCGGTCTTGCAAAGTGAGGCCTTTCTTTTCTTCGTCGGGGGTCAATTCCCGCGGCACGATATCTAACAGGGTAACGGGCACACCGGCGTTGGCGAGGTGAGCGGCAATGGCCGCCCCCATCGTCCCCGCGCCGATGACCGTCGCACGGCGGATTTGGTATTTCATAGGAGAACCTCCTGAAAAAAGGGTAGACGCAGAGAAAACAGAGGCGCAGAGGGCACAGAGTAGGGAGGCAGGGGCTAATGAGCAGGCGTTGGAGCGGTGAGGCAGAATCAAGCTCCGTTGTGGGAGAGAATCACGCGACGGATACCGCCATCTTTCAAACGGGCAACGCCAAAGTTGAGAATCAATCCCAATGGGTAACCGCCAGCCTGCAAATAGGTTAGCAGTTGGGCAACATGAGCATCAATGATTCGCCTGACAACCTTAAGTTCCACCACAACAGTCTCATCCACCAACAAATCAATGCTGCCCTTGCCAACTTGAACGCCCTTATACATCACCTGAACAGGAACTTGTCGTTGGAACGGGATGTCTTGTCGTTCCAGCTCTACACCCAGAGCATTTTCATACACACGCTCCAATAACCCGGCTCCCAGCGCCTGGTGAACCGCCATTGCCGCTCCAATTATTTTGTAGGTTAACTCGTTCAGCCTCTCAGGGAGTTCAGGCCAAGATTTCATGCCCGCCACCATGCTCCTCTGTACCTTCCTCTGCGCCTCTGCGATTCTCTGTGCCTTTGCGTTACCTCTCTGCGTCTCTGTGATTCTCTGCGCCTCTGCGTTATCTCAACTGCGACCCGCGGAAGCCCAAAATCTGGCGGGCGACCACCAGGCGGTTGATCTGGCCGGTGCCTTCGAAGATGTCGTTGATCTTCGCGTCGCGGAACCACTTTTCCAACAGGAAGTCGCGGCTGTAACCCAGCGGGCCCATCAGTTCTACCGCGCGCTGCGTGATCTTGGTCACCACCTCACCGGCTTTGACCTTGCTCATGGACGACACCAGCGCGTTGGGCTGCTGCTGGTCAGCCTGCCACACAGCCTTGAGCACCAACAGCCAGGCTTCCCGCAGCATGGCTTCCATTTCAATGATTTCGCGCTCAATGTTGGTCATCTTGGAACGCGGCAGGCCGTAGCGAATTTCCACGCCTTCCTTGGCGAGCATCTCTTTGAGCAATTCCAGGGTGGCGCGCGCCACGCCCAGCGCGGAGGCCGACACCAGCGGGCGGGTGGCGTTGAACGTGCTCATCGCGCCTTTGAAGCCCTTGGTGGTCTTGGTGTCTTTGATAACCTCGGGGCTGCCCAAGATATTCTCGTAAGGCACACGCGCGTTCTGCAACACGATGGCGGCAGTATCGCTGACGCGAATGCCGAGTTTGTGCTCCAGTTTCGTGACCTTCACGCCCGGCGTACCGGCTTCCACCACAAACGAGCGAATGCCCGCGCGGCCTGCGCTCGGGTCAATCGTCGCCCATACAACGATGAAGCCCGGCTCCAGTTTCTCGTAATTGGTGATGGATTTGTCGCCGGCGGTCACGAAAATCTTTTCGCCGTTCAGCACCCACTCGTTGGTTTCCTTATCCAGCACCGCGGTCGTGCGAATCGCGGCAGTGTCGGAACCGCAGCACGGCTCGGTCATCGCCATGGCGGCAAAAGCGGGCTTGTCTTTCTTGAAACGGCTGAGGAAACGGCGCTTCTGCTCCGGCGTACCGGCGGCTTCCACCGCGGCCGCGCCCAAACCGCCACCCGGCGTGACCAGGTACATACCGGCATCGCCCCACGAAAGCATTTCAATCATGAAAGCCAGCATCTGATAGCCGATGCGGGGGCGGTCTTTCTTTTCCTTCTTTTCACCGCTGTCGCTGGGGGCCAGGGAACCCGCACCGCTGGCCTTCATCGCGGTGTGCATGAATTCAATGTAATCCCACGGAATTTCGTGCTCATGCTCGTCGAAATACCGCGACACCGAGCGCATCATGTTCTCGGCGACGGTCTGGAGCATGTACTGTTGCTTGGCAATGACTTCGGGCATTTCAAAATCAATCATGGCAAAACCTCCGGGGAGGGGGAAGTGGTTACTTCGTTGCTTCGTTGCTTCGTTGCTTCGTTACCTAGTTACATGGTTGCGGAGCCGTATCCTAACTTCCTATCATCCTAACTTCCCTAACTTTCCTGCTCCGCAACTCGCAATTCGCCACTCGCAATCTCTACACCATCGCGAGACCGGCAAACGTCGCAAAGCCGCGACCGTTGCGCATCCACAATTCCACCGGATGCTCACGGATGTAACCATGACCGCCCAGCACCTGCACCGCGCGGTCGGTGACCATCATCGCCATATCGGAAGCCGCCACATGGGCAAGATAGGCATGCTTGTAGAGATCATCCTTGCCTTTGTCCAACTTCCACGCGGCTTCCCACACCAGCAGACGGACGCCTTCGATTTCGGTCGCCATCTCGGCCAGCATGAAGGCAATGGCCTGTTTCTGACCGATCTTCACGCCGAAAGCCTCACGGTCTTTGGCGTAGTCAATGGCGTATTCCAGCGCTGCGCGGGACATACCCACCGCGAGTGCGGCATTCGCAACCCACATGGAAGCCTGCAACAGCGCAAAATCGTGGCCTTCCGGCCCGCCCAGGCGGTTTTCTTTGGGAATGCGCACGCCTTCGAACTTTACACGATAAAGCGGCAGCGCGTGCACGCCCAGCAGTTTGTGCCGCTCGACCACGCTCACCCCCTCAGCACCCTTGGGCACAATAAAGCCCTGGGTTTTGCCGTCCAGTTTGGCATACACAATCATGCCCTCATAACCCTCGGCAAAAGGCACGTAAACCTTCTCGCCAGTGATGACATACGCGTCCCCGTCTTCCTCAGCCACAGTCTGCAAATCGTTGGCGTCGAAATCGAACTTCCATTCAATGAGCGCTGAGGTGTAAGGCTTCCACTCAGCCTCGATGACCGGCGGGATGAGTTCCTGCTTCTGCTCCTCGGAACCCACCATCAAAATCGGCAACACATACAGGCTGGGCGCCATCACGGCCAGGGAAGCCGCCAAGTCGCCCCAGGCCATCTCTTCCGCCGCCAACACACTGGTTACCGCCGACCGCTCGCCAAACCCGCCGTATTCCTCAGGCACCGAGGCTTGCAGAATGCCGAGTTCCCAACCTTTTTCCACCAAATCCATCGAAAGTTGGGCTTCTTCGTCAGCATCCCGCATGGCGGGGCGCAGGTCGTTGGCGGCATACCGCTTGACGGCATCCACCAACATGCGTTGTTCTTCAGAAGGCTCAAACGAATACATAGGCCACACTCCTCTCGAAAGGTTTGGGATGCCGCCCCAGGCGGGGACAGTGGTGCTGCCCCCGCCCTGCGGGACACCCCTCCATCCATCCGAAACGGCGTCTCACATCGAAACGCCCGTTTTCACCAACCGACGATAACGAATCGGCGCTTCCGGGTCGGCTTCCACTTCCTGCAAATTGTCGATACCCAGGAAGCCCCGCTCATACAAATACTCTACGTGGGCACCGGCCTCGCTGAGCGCCAGCAAGACGTTGTAACCGCCCACCTTCCCAAACATAAACCGGGAAGCCTCGGCCACGGTATGCGGCGTTTCCAGGAAGCCCAGCAAAGCATTCAGCCGCTCCCGATGGGTTGCCCGAATGGCGGCAATGCGCGCTGGAATATCCTCCACCGGGCGCTTGTGCCCCCCCAACGCCACTCGCACGCCCTCCAGCCAGCCTTCCACCCGCGCGAGCGATTCCAGATAATGCCCCAACCCGGTGGAAAGCGTGATGCTTTCCGGCGATTGGTGCGGGCTGATTTCGGAAAGGACATGATCGCCCGCAAACAACACCTCATCCAGCCGGATGACCACATGGCCGGGGCAATGGCCGGGCGTGTGCAACATCTCCAGGGGGCCAAGGCGCATGCCCACGGCTTCGTAAGTAAAATCTACCGGCACCGAGCGGAAAAACATTTTGGGCATGGTATACATTGCCAGCAGTTCCTGCCGCCGCTCGGCCCGCACGCCGGCCTGCGCCAGGAAGCGTTCCAGGCGGCTGGAAGCCACCGCGAGCCGCTCCTCGTAATTGGTCAGCGTGCGGCGGGCCAATTCGTGCACGCCCACTTTGGCATCGGTGCGGGTTTTCAGGAAGCCCAGCCCCCCAAAATGGTCAATGTGCCCATGCGTAATCAAAATGTGCGTCAGGTCTTCCGGCCCAAAAGACTGCCCCAACACCTCGCCAGCCCAGCGGAACCCCGCCAACAACCCCTCGTTGGCGCTATCCACCCCCGACCCGGTGTCAATCAGCACGCGCAGGTCGTCCGTCACCACCAGGTACGCACACGCCCAGAAGCCGGGGAAGGCTTCCAGGGGCAGGCGGAACACTTGCGCGCCGCTGCGGGTGCGGAAGTGCATCCGCTCACAGCGTTGGGTTGTGGGGATGGTGTCCATTGTGCCGTCCTTAGCCCGCGGCCTTGTCGGCGTTGGTGGGCATGCAATCGGGCAAAACCAGGCTTCGCAAAGCCACCCGAGCAAAATAAGTGCCGATTTCCTCGGGGGTAAGCGGCCCCGAAGGGCGGTACCAGATGACCAGCCAGTTGATCATGCCCAAAAGGGCCTTGGCCGCCAGCGAAGGATCCTCGGCCTGGAAAGTGCCCGCGCGTTGTCCTTCCAGAAGCAACTCCCGCCACAGGCGCTCATAGGCATCGCGCCGCTTGACATGCTGGGCGCGCACCTCGGGCTCCAAAAAGCGAAACTCTAAAAGCAAAACTGCGGCCAGGTCTCGGTTCTCGGCGAGCACACGGGTATAGCCGAGCACAGCCTGCCGCAGTTTCTCTTCGGGCGGGGCTTCCATAGCCAAAACGCCCTGCATTTGCTCGATGAGCAAATCCAGGGCGCGATCAAGCAAAGCCACAAGGATTTCCTGCTTGCTGGCCACGTGATGATAAAGGCTGGCCTTTTGTAAGTGGACGGCATGGGCAATATCCTGCATCGAGGCCGCGTGATACCCCTTGCGGCGGAAAATACGCGCCGCAGCCTCGAGGATATCTTCGCGAGTGACAGGCGTACGAGGTGCCAAAGAAGCATCAACCATCAGCGCATTCCTCAGAGAACCAACCCTCGCCCTACCGACCGGTTGGTTGGTGTCTTGAGTATAACGAAAAGGCAGAGAAATGTCAAGCGCCACCGCCCTTCCATTGCACCTATAACCAAACTGGCATAAAATTCAAGCGGTTGTCGTGGCTTTGTGAGGGCATCTCAATATAGCCCAAAGCGCACCCTTCCTACGCTGCTTGTGCTTGCGCCTTCAACTCAAAGTAGGTGAAAGGAGACACCACCATGACGATCCATCATCGCAAACTGTGGGGAATTCTCGCACTGGTTATCGGCTTCTTCCCGGCGCTCAGCGGCTTGCTGATCCTGTTGGGCCACGGAAACGGCAGCAGCGCGCTGATCACAGGAGGGCTGGTAATTCTCTTCGGCATCGCGCTGCTCACACAGCCTTACTTCGAAGTACACGACCACAACATCATCTTATACAGCCTGGTTGGCACCAAAGAGGTGATAGAATTCAACTCGCTGCAGGATGTAGAAATCAAGAACAACAAAGTCTACGTCCGCCTTCCCAATGGCAAAGTCAAGCGCGTGCAGGCATCCAGGTTCATGGCCGCCAAGCGCGATTGGGAAACCTTCGTGCAAAAGGTGCAACAAGCCCATTCCGCATGACGTTGCACGCCTTCCCCATAAAGCCCCGGCGCCCCCTACCTCCCCCACATTCCAGCAAGATACGCTATAATCTCGGCACGCCTTCCTCTTGCAATCGCGCCGTAGCCGCGGCATTCCCCTTCCCCTTCAACCATGATTCCTCGCACCCTCACCCTCTCCGGCTTCCTTTCCTATCGCGAACCCGTCACGGTCGATTTCACCCCTATCACCTTAGCCTGCATCAGCGGCCCCAACGGGGCAGGCAAATCGACCCTGCTCGACGCGATCACCTGGGCGCTCTTCGGCCAGGCGCGCCAGCGCGGCGACGGCGTGATCAACACCGCTGCCGAAAAGGCTACCGCCTCGGTTTCCTTTGAATTTTCCTACGAAGAAAACATCTATCGCGTGCAGCGCACCCGCGCGCGGGGTAAAAGCACCACGCTGGAATTCCAACTGCGGCTACCCGACGGTGCCTGGAAACCCCTTACCGCTGGCAGCGTGCGAGAAACCCAGACCCGCATCGAAGAAACGCTGCGCATGGACTACGACACCTTCATCCATGCCTCGTTCTTCTTACAAGGCGAAGCCGACAAATTTTCGCGGGAACGCCCGGGCAAACGCAAAGAGGTGTTGGGGCGCATTTTAGGGCTGGGGGTGTGGGAGACCTACCGCGAAGCCACCGCCGAGCGCCGCCGCGCTGCCGAAGCCGAAATCAACCGCCTCGATGGCCGAATGGCCGAAATGCGCGCGGAAATTGCCCACGAAGCCGCCATCGCGGCCCAACTTCGCGAGGTAGAAGCCGACATCGCCCGCCTGAGCGAAGCCGCCGAGGCCCAGGAAGCCCTGTTGCGGGAATACGCCCGCGCCCAGGCGGCCTTGGAGCAACAACGCCTGCTGGTAGGCGAACTGGAAGCCCAGATCGGACGACTGAAAACCAGCCTTACCGACCTCACCGCCCGCCTCGCCGAGCGAGAAACCGAACACGAAAAACTTCAAGCCTTGCTGGCGCGCGAAGACGCCATTCGCGCGGCCTATCAGGCATGGCAACGCGCCCGCGAGGAACTGAGCCGCTGGGAAACCCAGGCCGAGAAATTCCGTGCGTTGGATGAGGAACGCCAGCCACTGCTGCGCGCCATCCAGGCCGAAGAAGCCAGACACCGTGAAACGCTGGCCCACCTGGAGCAACAAGCCCGGCAAGCCGCCGAGGCCCGCCAAAACCTCACCGCAGTAGAAAAAGACCTGGCCGAAGCCGAAGCCGCACTGAGCGAAATCGAAAAAGCCATCGAAGCCGCCAAAGCCGCCGAGAGCCGCCGCGACGAACTCACCCAACGCCTCAGCGAACTGGCGGCCCGCCGCGACCGTCTCAAACAAGAAGGTAACGACTTCAAAGCCCGCATCGCCCGGCTGGAAAGCGTCACCACCCCCTCTTGCCCCCTCTGCGGCCAGCCGCTCACCGAGGCCCACAAAGCCGACATCCTCGCCCAGTGGCAGGCGCAAGTCGACGCCCTGCGCGCCGATTATCAGGCCGTCAACGACGAAATCAAAGCCCTGCGCGCCGAGCACGCCGCGGCCCAGAGCGAACTCGCCCGGCTGCCGGGGCTGCAAAAGCAGGCCCGCGCCCTGGCTGAGCATCGCGGCAGCCTGCTCAACCGCCGGCAAGCCCTGCAAGAAACCCTCGAACAGTGGGAAAAAGAAGGCCAGACGCGGCTGGAAACCTTGCGCCGCACGCTGGAAAGGGGCGATTTTGCCCGCGAAGCCCGCACCCGCCTCAAAGCCCTGGACGACCGCCTGCGGGAACTGGGCTACGACCCCGCCGCCCATGCCGAAGCCCGTCGCGCCGAAGAAGCCGCCCGCACCGCCGAAGCCGAATGGCAGGCGCTGGAAAGCGCGCGCGCGGTGCTGCAACACCTCGACCGGGAAACCGCCGACCTGCGCGCTCAAATTCAAACCCTCGAGGCCCAACTCAAACCCCTACGCGCCCGCCACACCAAGGCTTACCGCCAACTGCAAGCCGCCGAAAGCCAAAGTCCCGACACCGCCACGGCCGAGCGCAAACTGGCCGACCTGCGCGAGCGCATCGCCGAACTGCAAAAAGCCCGCGGCGGCCTGCAACAACAGGCCCACCTCATTGCCAAGTACAAGCACAACCTCGAAGAACTCAACGCCCGCCGCGAGGCCATCGCCCGCGACGTGGGGCGCTTCAAGACCCTGGAAACCGCCTTCGGACGCAACGGCATTCCCAGCCTGCTGATTGAGCAAGCCCTCCCGCTGCTGGAAGAGGAAGCCAACCGCATTCTGGAGCGGCTGACCGACGGCCAAATGCACGTCCACTTCCGCACCCAGGCGCCTTACAAAGACGTCAAACGCAAAGACATGAAAGAGACGCTGGACATCATCATCAGCGATGCCTACGGCCAGCGCGATTACGAAAGTTATTCCGGCGGCGAGGCTTTCCGGGTCGATTTTGCCATTCGGGTGGCATTAGCCCGCCTCCTGGCCCATCGCGCCGGCGCGCGGCTGCAAACGCTGGTCATCGACGAAGGTTTCGGCAGCCAGGATGCCGAAGGCCGCCAGCGCCTGCTGGAAGCCATCCGTGCCGTGCAAGACGACTTCGCCAAGATTTTGGTCATCACCCACATTGAGGAATTGAAAGAAGCCTTCCCTGCCCGCATCGAAGTGCGCAAAACCCCGCGCGGTTCACAAGTGGAAGTGGTGCTGGTATAACGCCCCCCCTCAGCCCATGCTCAGCCTTCAGCGCAAATAAATCGGGTTGCTAAAAATCCACCCCCGGCGGCGCCCCCAGGCATGCAGGTAAGCCTCAATCCGGTAAGCCCCCGGGCTCGTCACAGTGGCAGTGCAAATTTCGCGCCCTTTCCAGCGTTGCACGACCTCACCGTGACGGACGAGGCGGCATTCTGCCTTGCGCGGCAGGCGAATTTTCAAAGTGACGCCGCCATTGAGCGGCAAGGTTTCGCCCATGGTGGCTTCCCTGCGCTCACCGGTCGCCGTAAAGCGGAACCCCCGCGTGCTGGCGGGCAGGTCGTAACCCACAAAGCCGCGGCCTTCGTGCAGGGCCGCATAAATCACCCGCCGGTCGTGTTCCAGCCGCCCATTCAGCGGTTCGGCAAGGAGCAAATGGGTGGTGATGGCGCGAAAGTGCTTTTCGTAAGGGAACAACCTCAAGCGCAGCGGCCCCAGCCGGTAAACATTGGCATGGGCATCGGCCCCACCCACCGCGGCCACGTGCTTTCCCGCCGCGAGCAGGCTATCCCAACGGGCCAGGGCTTCCCGATAAGGCCCCACCGCCACTTGATGGAAAAAGAGGCTGTAAAAGAGAATGTGCACGGGGGTTTTGAGGTGTCCTTTGAACTCGCTCAACGCGTTCCAGATTTCCAGACCGGTATAGCCCTCGGCGTCCCAGGCTTCCCACGAGATGTCAGGCTCCCCCACCAGCGGAGCAGCGGGGTCCACCGGGTGGGCAATGAAGGCCATTCCCCCCGCCTGGGCCACGGCCTGAAACAGCCGGGCCGGATCATGGGCATAAGGCGCCATTTCGCGCCCCGCGCCGAAGACCAGGGTGTGGTTTTTCTGCGGTTCGCGGGTCGGGTCGTGCACTTCTTCCCCCACCAGCAACACCACGCGCCGGCCGTCACGAACATAGACTTTCTCAGCGCCTTCCACCCAAACGTTATGGTCGGTGACAATCACCGCATCGACCCCGGCCCGCAGCGCAGCCTCGGCAATTTCGCGATGGGTGCCCGCCCCATCGGAGAAGCGGGTGTGCATGTGCAAAGCGATAATGGCTTCGTGCCAGGCAGAAGGCATGTTTGACGATTCCTTGGGGGGAAGGTATAATCGGGTGGCCTGAAAACAGGCGATGTCACGCAGCGAGGAGGACGCTTTGGAAACCTATCTGGATATTGCCCTGATTATAACCTCAATTGCCCTGATCGCCATCGTGGTGCTGCAAAGCAAAGGCGCCGGGCTGGGTGGGCTGACCGGCTCGGATATGGGCACCGTGTTCAGCGCCCGCCGCGGGCTGGAAAAGACCTTCTTCCACCTCACCATCGCGTTGAGCGTGTTGTTCTTCGCGCTGACCCTGGCGGTGGTGCTGGTCTCTAAGGCGGCAGGGTAGGCGCCGACTTCACCATGACCCCACAAAGCAGTTTCTTCCGCCGCTTTCGCTGGCAGTTGCTGTTGGCACTGATGGCAGCGATTGCGGTGGCTTTTTTGCTTTTAGGGCAAAAGCCCCCCGCGACGACACCCGGCAGCGTCGCCCCGGCACCCAAGCGCGGCGGCGTGTACACCGAGGCGTTGATCGGCACCATCAGCCGCCTGAACCCGCTGCTGGATAGCGGTAACCAGCCCGACCGCGATGTCGACCGCTTGCTCTATTGCAGCCTGATTGTGTTCGACGCGCGCGGCCTGCCGCAGCCCGGCATTGCCGAATCGTGGGGCATTTCGCACGACGGCACCACCTACAACTTCGCCCTGCGCAAAGACGCCAAATGGCACGATGGGCAGCCCGTCACGGTCGATGACGTCATTTTCACCATCCAGTTGATGAGCAACGACGCCATCCCCCTGCCGCCCGACATTCGCGCCCTCTGGAAAGCCGTCAAATACAAAGCCTTAGACGCCCACACCCTGCAACTGCGTCTGCCGGAAGCCTTTGCCCCCTTCCTGGATTACCTCACCTTTGGCATTCTGCCCAAGCACGTTTGGGAAAACATCCCGCCGGAGCAAATGGTCAACGCGCCCCAAAACCTGGAACCCGTGGGCTGCGGGCCTTACCGTTTCGACCACCTGGTGGTAGAAAACGGCAAGATCAAGGGCATCGCGCTGCGCGCTTTCGACGACTACTTCGGAGGCCGGCCTTACATTGACCGCATGGTCTTCCGCTATTACTCCACGGCCCAAGAAGCCCTGCAAGCCTATCGCGACGGCGAAGTGCTGGGCATTCAACGCATCACCCCCGACATCCTGGCCGACGCGCTGCGGGAACGCAACTTGAACTTCTACACCACCCGCCTGCCGCGGATGACCCTTGTGTTGTTCAACCTGGGCAACAAGGAAGTCGGCTTCCTGCAAGACAAGACCGTGCGTCACGCCCTCTACCTCGGCCTGAACCGCCGCTGGATGATCGACCACGTCCTCGACGGGCAAGCCTTCGAGGCCACCGGGCCGATTTTCCCCGGCACATGGGCCTATTACGACAAACTGCAACCCACGCCCTACAACCCCGACAAAGCCATCAGCCTGCTGAAAGACGACAAATTCGTCATCCCGGCAGGCGGCGGCAATGTGCGTGAAAAGAACGGCCAACCCCTGGCCTTCACCCTGGTTTACCCCGACGACGCCCACCATGCCGCGCTGGCCCAGGCCATCCAGCACGATTGGGCGGCGTTGGGCGTCAAGGTGACGCTGAAAGGCGTGCCTTACGAAAAACTGATTGCCAACTACCTCGACCCGCGCACCTACGAAGTGGCGCTGGTCGACCTCGACCTGACCCGCTCGCCCGACCCCGACCCCTACCCCTTCTGGCATCAAAGCCAGGCCACCAACGGCCAAAACTACACCATGTGGGATAACCGCCGGGCGAGCGAATATCTGGAACAGGCGCGCATCACCCCCGACATCGCCCAACGCCAAAAACTCTACTACAACTTCCAGGTACTCTTCCAGAAAGAACTCCCCGCCCTCCCCCTGTTCTACCCGGTCTACACCTACGCCGTCGATGAGCAGGTGGGCGGCATCCGCATCGGGCCGGTGTTCGACCTGAGCGACCGCTTCCGCAACGTGACGCAGTGGTTCCTGGTGGCGCAAGGCAAAGCCGTACCCGTCACAGCCAACCCTACCACCACCCCTGCACCATAGCCTGCACCGTTCCCCCCTGCACTCCCGCCGCCGACCGCCTTCCGGTCGGCGGTTTTGGCTTCCCGGCACCCCGCGGTACAATTACCGCATGGACGGCGACATTTTTTCACCCGTGATGGCACAGGACGAAGAAGGCATGATGCGCCCCACCCGGGTTGTGGTCAACCTGGACGCGCTGGCGGCCAACTTCCACGCCATCCGGCAGCGGGTGGCCCCGGCGAAAGTCATGCCCATCCTCAAGGCCAACGCCTACGGGCACGGGCTGGTGCCGGTGGCGCGGCTGATGGCTTCCCTCGGCGCCGACTACCTCGGCGTGGCCGTGCTGGAAGAGGGCATTCTGCTGCGGCAGGCAGGCATCCGCACGCCCATTCTGGTGCTCGGCGGCATCTGGGGCAGCCAGATTCCCCTCTTCCTCAAATACGACCTCACACTGACGGCCTCTTCGATTGAAAAACTCGCCCAAATCGACCAGGCCGCCGAAGCGCTGAAAACCACGGCGCGGGTACACCTCAAAATCGACACCGGTATGGAGCGCATCGGCGTGCACGATTACAGCGCCGAGGCCTTCCTGCAAGCCGCTCTGCACAGCCGCCATGTGCAGGTGGAGGGCATCTTCAGCCACTTCGCCAACGCCGACGCCGCCGACCCCGCTTCCGCCCGCCTGCAACTGGAACGCTTCCACGAGGTGCTGCGCTTTTACGAGCGCCGCAGCCTGCCCCCGCCCCTGCGCCACATGGCCAATTCCGCCGCCGTGCTGCGCCTGCCGGAAGCCACTTTCGACATGGTGCGCCCCGGCATCCTGCTCTACGGCGTGTACCCCTCGCCCGAAGTGCCCCGCACGGTGGCCGTGCGCCCCGCCCTCACCTGGAAGACGCGCGTCGTGTATTTCAAAGTCACCCAACCCGGCCGCCCCGTCAGTTACGGCTGGACCTGGACGCCGAAAAAGCAGACCCGCATCGTCACCCTACCGGTGGGCTACGGCGACGGCTACTTCCGCGCCATGTCCAACAAGGCGCAGGTGCTCATCCGCGGCCGGCGCTACCCCCAGGTAGGACGCATTTGCATGGACCAGATGATGGTGAACATCGGCTGGGAAACCGCCTACAACGGCGACGAAGTGGTGCTCATCGGCGAACAGGGCCGCGAGCGCATCACGGTGGAAGACCTGGCCGCGTGGGCGGGCACGATTCCCTACGAAGTGCTGACCAACATCAACACCCGCGTACCCCGCGTGTACATCGGCAGCCCGGCCCACCGCGCCGCCGCCCTGCCCGAGGAGCAAAAGGGAACCACCGATTCCGCAGAAAAATATCCACCGATTTCACAGATTGGCACCGATTGAACGATGGGCAGAACAACACCCCGCCCCACTGCCCCACACTCCCCCCACAGCAGGGCTGAGCAACTGCAAATTTGGGAAAAGCCCCTGACTACCTGACTATCTGACTATCTGACTATCTGACTACCTGACTCCCCCATGCCCACCTTTTCCTTCCCCGGCAAGACCTTCCACATGCCGCCGCCTGCCCACCTGCAGGTGGAAAGCGTGGTCGCGCCGTCAGAAGCCGCCACCGTCCCCGAAGCCAACCGCCTGCTCTGGGGCGACAACCTCGCCCTGATGGCCGCCCTGCTGCCCCGGTGGGAAGGCCGCATCCCGCTGATTTACGCCGACCCGCCGTTCTTTACCAACCGCCGCTACCGGGCGCGCGTCGGCCGCGGGGAGGATTCCCGCAAGCCCCACACCTGGCAACTCGCCGAAGGCTACGCCGACCGCTGGCCTTCGCTGGACGCTTACCTTGCCTTCCTCTACCCCCGCCTGGTGCTGATGCACCGCCTGCTGGCCCCCACCGGCACCCTCTACCTGCACCTGGACTGGCACGCCGCCCCCTACGCCCGCCTGCTGCTCGACGAAATTTTCGGCCCCCGAAGGCTGATCAACGAAATCGTGTGGGTCTATCACGGCCCCTCGCCCATCCGCCGCGCCTTCAACCGCAAACACGACACCATCCTTGTCTATGCGAAAAGCGCAGCCTACACCTTCAACGCCGACGCGGTGCGGGTGCCCTACCACCCCAACACCGTGGCGACCTTCAAATCGTCGCCCAAAGCCGGTTTCGGCAAGGTGCCCGACCTGAAACGCGGCAAAGTGCCGGAAGACTGGTGGTACTTTCCCGTGGTGGCGCGGCTGCACAACGAGCGCACCGGCTACCCCACCCAAAAGCCGGAAGCCCTGCTGGAACGCATCCTCCTGGCTTCTTCCCACGCAGGCGACCTGGTGGCCGATTTCTTCTGCGGTTCGGGCACGCTGGCAGCAGTGGCGGCGCGGTTGGGGCGGCGCTTCCTCTGCGCCGATGCCACCCTGCGCGCCGTGCAGACGGCGCGGCTGCGGCTGATGCGGGAAGGCGTGGCCTTCACGGTGGAAGCCGACGCCGCCCTGACCTGGCCGTGGCAGCCTTTCCCCCAAGCATGGCAGCCGCGACTGGAGGCTGGACAGGTGCACCTGCCGCCCGAAGCCCTGGCCGAGGCCGAAGGCTGGGAAGTCGGCTTCATGGCCGACGGCATTTTCCACAGCACAGCGCAGGCCGTGCGGCCGCTGCGAGGCACGAACCCGCCTCGCGCGGCCCTGCCCTTAAACACCACACACCGCCCGTGGGCGGTGCGTCTCTTCTCAACAGGGGGAGAAGGATGGCTCTTTCAGGCAGCCGCTTCCCCTTCCGGCTCCGGCACTGGCTTGCCATCGGGGTGAAAACGGTACCCCACCCCGCGCAAAGTTTCCAAAAAACGCGGCCGACGGGGGTCGTCTTCCAGCGCACGCCGCAGCCAGGCCACATGCACCTGCAGCGTGCGAATATCGCCCAGGTAGGTGGTTTCCCACACCTCACGGAACAGGTCGTGATAGGGAATGACCTGATGAGGGCGCGCCATGAACACTTTGAGCAAGCGTAACATGCGGGGCGTCAGGCGGTGCTCCCGCCCGTGGCAACGCACAACCCGCCGCTGCTCATCCAACGCCACAGCCCCCACCCGGTGCCACTGCGCTTCGCTCGGCAACAGGCGGTGAATGCGGTTGAGCAACTTGCGGGTGGTGAAAGGCAACGTCAGCGTGTAAGAAACCGGCGCATTGGCCTTGGGCGGCGCCTCGGGAGAAGCGATCAACAAAAGGGGCAACGTTTCCGGGGCAACGCTGCGCAAGCCTTTGGCAATGCGATACCCACTGGTGCCAAACGACGCCGCGTAGAGCACCACCAGGTCGGGCGTAAAGGTGTGCAACCATTCGCGCGCGGCTTTGCCCGACGAGACAACGTGCAAATCGTAACCGCGCTTGCGCAGCGCGGGCACAAACTCCGGCACCCGCACGCGGCGGTTCTCGATCCACAAAATCTGATAGTCCGTCTTCCGCTTGGCAGCCATCGCAACCCTGAACAGCAGGAAATCCCCATGTGGGGTGCCTGCCATTATAACCCGGAAGCCCGCCGCTCGGCGATAGGAATTTTGGGGGAATGCCCCCTGCCGCCAGCCCCCCCCAACCGCCCAACCGCCCCCCAACTGGGCGTATAATCAAGCCACAGCCCGCTTCATCCTTCGCCAACGAGGTGCCCCATGGCTCAACAAGCAGATATGCCCACACGCATTCGGGAAAACTACACCCACGTGCTGGAACGCATCGCCGCCGCGGCCCAACGCGTCCACCGCGCGCCGGAAACGGTCCGGCTGGTGGTGGTGACCAAAGGGCAGCCAGTGGAAAAGGCCCAGGCAGCCGTGCTCGCAGGGGCGCGGGATCTGGGCGAGAACTACCCCGAAGAAGGCGTTGCCAAAATGGCCGTCATCACCCAACCCGACGTGCGCTGGCACATGATCGGGCACGTGCAGCGACGCAAAGCCCGGCTGGTGATTTCCCACTACGACATGCTGCATTCGCTGGACAGGCTGGCACTGGCCCAGCGGCTGGAAACGCTGGCAGCAGAGGCCAGGCGAGTGCTGCCTGTGCTGCTGGAGTTCAACGTTGGCGGCGAGGAAAGCAAGTTTGGCTGGCCCGCCTGGGACGAAACCCAATGGGAAGCCCTGCTACCCGATGTGGAAGCCGTCGTTGCCTTCCCCCACCTGGAAGTACGCGGCGTGATGACCGTGCCGCCGCCAGTCCCCCAGGCCGAAGCGGCCCGCCCCTATTTCCGCCGCCTGCGGGCCCTGCGCGATTTCCTCGCCCGCCGCTTCCCGCAAGCCTCGTGGGATGAACTTTCTATGGGCATGAGCGCCGACTTCGAAGTGGCGGTGGAAGAAGGTGCAACCATCGTGCGGGTGGGCACCGCCATTCTGGGCCCGCGCCCGCCGAAAAAGTAGCGACAGCAACGCTCTGCCTCCACCGAGCCTTCCCTGCTACGCGCCGGCAGCCAGGCCAAGGTCTGTTATAATTGCAGCATGGAAATCACCTGGTACGGACATTCCTGCTTTCGCCTCACCCAGCGGCGCATGACGACCATTGTCGCCGACCCGTACGATCCTGCCGCGGTGGGGCTGCCGCCGCTGAAGTTGAAAGCCGACGTCGTCACCATCAGCACCGACGCGCCCGGCCATAACAACCTCAAAGCCGTCCGTGGCGTGCGGCACGTGTTAACCGGCCCCGGCGAGTACGAAATCGGCGGGGTGTTCATCACAGCCATCCACACCAATGGAAAAGGCAAAAGCCAGGGCGAACAGCCCCGCAATACCCTTTTCCTGTTCGACTACGACGGCCTGACGGTCGCTCACCTCGGGAACATGCGCCGCGTGCCCACCCAGGCCGAAGTCGAAGCCCTGGGCACTGTGCACGTCGCCCTGGTGCCGGTGGGCGGAGGCAGCGCCTTGAGCGCTGCAAAAGCCGCCGAGGTCATCAGCGTGCTGGAGCCTTCCATCGTGGTGCCCATGCACTACCACCTCCCTGGCACAACCCCCAAACTGGAAAGCGTGACGCGCTTCCTCAAAGAAATGGGCGTGGAAGGGGTCTCGCCGGTGCCGGTGCTCAAAGTGACACGCTCCAGCATCCCCGACGAACTGCAAGTCGTGGTGCTGGAAAATGCCAATGCACCGTCGTGAGGAGGTTGATGTGGAAGTCAAGGTACTGATGACCTGGAACATCCGCATCGACAAAGACCGCGAATATTTCGAGTTTCTGATCAAGCAGTTTTTGCCCGGGATGCAACGCCTGGGCTTGCAACCCACCGATGCGTGGTTTACCGCCTACGGGGAAGGCCCGCAGGTGCTGGCCGCGGCGCTGGTGCCTTCATACGAAGCGGCGCGCTACATCCTTGCTTCGCAAGCCTGGCAACATTTGGAAAAAAAATTGCGCGACTACGTCACCGACTATCGCTACAAAATTGTGCCGGCGCGTGAAGGGTTTCAACTGTAACGCGCCCCCAGGCAACGCCCGAGCAGGGTGGGAATGCCCCACCCTGCTCGTTTTTAACCCACCAGGAACACACCCTGCGTCTCGCACAGCAAGCCCCCTGCGCGGCAATCGAAGGGGGCGAAGCCATCTCCACTTTCAGAACACGTGCACCGCTGAGGCTTTAAAGCCCAGCCAAACCGGCTTTCCTGGGCGCAAGCCAAGGTTTTCCAACGAGGGGGTGGTCACGGCAGCCACGAAAGGCAACGCTTCGCCTTCCGCCGCAGGCACAGCCACGGTCACGTACGCGAGCGCGCCTCGCCGCTCCACGTCGGTCACCTGGCCGCGAAAAACGTTTCGCACGCTGGAATCCAGCGGGTGGTGCGCCAAAACGATGTCTTCGGGGCGGATGGCAAAATGCACGGCCCCCCGCCGCGCCGCCACAGCGGCCACGGCAAGGCCATGCGTGCGTAACACCGCAGCCCGGCCATTGCCAGGCTCGGCCTCGGCGGCAAAAATGTTCCGCATGCCCACAAACTCGGCCACAAAACGGGAGGCTGGCCGGCGGAAAATTGCCTCTGCCGCGCCCATCTGCTCCACGCGGCCATCGTGCAACACAGCGATCCGGTCGCCCAACGCCACCGCCTCTTCAAAATCGTGCGTTACATGCACCACCGTGGTACCCAGTTCGGCATGCAAGCGCCGCAGTTCGCCGCGCAGCGTTTCCCGGTGCTGGGGATCGAGGGCGCTGAGGGGCTCATCCAACAACAGCAGCCGGGGACGGATGACCAGCGCCCGCGCCAGGGCCACCCGCTGGCGTTCCCCACCGCTCAGGTGCGTGGGAAAACGCTCGGCCAGGTGAGCAATATGCAGCATTTCCAACGCGGCGGTCACCTCCGGGCTGCGAACTTCGCGCCGCAGGGTGTACCGCCCCAACCACGGCATGGCTCGCCGCCAGCGCGGCTGCCGCTGCAATGCCAACCCAAAGGCCACATTCTCAGCCACCGTCATGTGGGGGAAAAGCGCATGATGCTGATACACCACCCCCACCCGCCGCGTTTCCGGCGGCGCGTCGGTCACGTCTTCCCCGCCCAGCAGCACGCGGCCTGCCTGCGGCTGATGCAGCCCTGCGATAGTTTCCAGCAGCACGGTTTTGCCCGCCCCCGTGGGGCCGAGCAAAATGAAATACTCCCCTGCCGCCACCTCCAGCGTCAGGTCGCTCAGGCGGAAATTTCCCGCCTGCACGCTCAAGTGCTCCAAGCGCAGGCTCTGACCATCAAATCCGTGCATCGCGCCCCACCCATCGCAACACGAAGAACACACCCAGCGAAATCAAAATGACCAGCGAGGCCACCGGCTGCGCGTAGGCCAGCCCGTAAGATTCAAAACGCGAAAAAATCAACACCGGCGCCACGGTGGGATGATACGCCAAAATGACCACCGCGCCAAATTCGCTTAGCCCTCGCGCCCACATCATGATGATGCCCGACAAGATGCTGCGCCAGGCCAGCGGGAAGGTAATTTGCCAGAAAGTCTCCCAGGGGGAAGCCCCCAGGGTGCGCGCGACGGCCTCCAGCCGGGTGTCAACGGCCCGGAAACCATCGCGGGCAGCGTTGACCAAAAAGGCCAGGCTGACAAAAAGCATGGCGATGATAATGCCCGGCACCGCCGAAACAAAGTGAATGCCGACAGCGCCGAACAACTTACCCAGGAAAGTTTGGCGTCCAAACACCATGAGCAAAGCAATGCCGGCGGCCGAATGCGGCACAACGACCGGAATGTCAACCACGGCTTCCACCAGAGCCTTGCCGGGGAAATCGGCGCGCGCCAGCACATAGGCCAAGGGGATGCCCAAAAGTAGCGCCAGACCCGTCGCGGCTGCCGAAGCGCCAAAAGTCAACAAGATGGCCGCGCTGACCTCGCTTTCCTGCCAGGTGCGCCACAGCACCGCCGGCGAGGAAGCCAGCAAGGTGCGCATCAACGGCCACGCAATGAAAGCCACCAGCACCGACCCCAGCAACGCAAAGGCCAGGTGCAGGCGGTTACGGGGTTTCAAGAAGTCAGGAAGGGACATGGGAAAGGAGTTGCGTAGTTGCGTAGTTGCGTAGTCGGGTAGTCAGATAGTCGGGAAGCCGGGATGTTACGGCTGAACCAGCGGGCGGAGGGAGGCAGGCAGGTTGTCGGGAGCATCGGCAACCGGGGGGGTGAGCGGTGGTTGGCCGGCTTCCCGCAAAATCGCCTGCCCCTGCGGGCCCAACACAAAAGCCAGGAATGCCGCCGCCAGGTCAGGGTGCGGCGCGTTGGTGGGGATGGTCACGCCATAGAGAATCGGCGCACCCGTTTTGGTGACGGTTTCCCCGGGCCTGGCGCCGTTGATTTGCACCTTCGCCTGCGCGTAGAAATCGGCATACTGCGGGTCGCTCAGGTTGAGTTGCGGCGGCAGTTCCACATAGCGCAAATGATGCTGCACCGCCACCGAGAGATATTCAAACGCATAATCCATATCGCCCGACTGCAACAACGCCAGCAGTTCCACTGCTTTGGGGCGCACGTTAGCCGCGGGGCAGTGGTCGTCTAACTGCTGCGCCAGGCCGGGCACCTTGTAATAGGCCTCGGCCAGTTGCCACACCATCAGCGTGCGATAGCCGCAGGGGTCGGCATTGGGGTCAGAATGCCCATACACCACCCCATCGCGCAGCAAAATGCGATACCAGTTGTCGGCGTTGATTTCGTCGGCATACTTCGAGCGGTCGGTGTAGGCAATCACCATGGCATTGGTGGCAAAGCGAATGTTCCAGTTGGCAAACCTGGGCTTGAGCAGGTTGTCAATCACGGTGTAATCGGCCACAAACACCAAATCGGCCTGCTGGCCGAGTTCGCTCACCTTGCGGGCCACCGTGCGGCTGCCACCCGAAACCGTGGCAAATTCCACCCCAGGGTGCTGCTTGTGAAAGGCAGCCGTCAACTGCTGAATGGGCACCGTCAGGCTACCGGCGTGGAAAATCGTCAACGTGCCGGAAAGTGTATCACCGGCGGCAGGGGTGGGTTGCGCACGGCCGCAGGCCGCCAACAACCCGGCAAAAACCAAAGCAAAGGCAACAAAACGCTTGCGCACAGGGCAACCTCCATCGTTTCAAGAATAAAATTGCGAACCATCCTTGCCCCTGAAAGCCGGCACAGGGGGGAAAGGCAGCCCTCACGCCACCACTGTGCCCGCCGGGGCGAGGTCGTAACCGGGCAAATCGCCAGCCAGGCGGCGGAACTCGGCCGCAGGCAGGGCTTCCAGCAAAGGCAGCAGGGGGCGCGTGGCCTCTTCCGGGAAAATCAGGTCGAAGCGCTCGGTAAACAACGGCAGGAAATCCAACCCCGCCGCCCGGGCAGCGGCTTCCAACCCCAGGGCCACATCGGCTTCCCCGGCAGCCACCGCACGCGCCGCAGCCGTGTGGGTAGCCACTTCTCGCGCGTAACCGCGCACTGCAACCGGGGCAATGCCCCGTTCCCGCAGGCGCGCATCGAGCCACACCCGCGTCCCTGAGCCACGGTTGCGGTTGACAAAGCGCAGGTCGGGGCGGGTCAAATCGTCCAGGCCACGAATGCCATGCGGGTTGCCGAAGGCAAACATCAGCCCCTGCACCCGCCGCGCCAGGGTGACCACCCGCACCCCCCCGCCCGGGAAGAGCCGCCGCACCGTCGGCAGGTTGTACGAGCCGTCTTCATCGAGCAAATGCGCACCGCTGAGATGGCACAACCCCTGCCGCAAATTGACCAGGCCATCCAGGCTGCCTACCGGGTAAAGCACAAGATCCAGATGGGGCACAAGACGGTTAGCAAGGCGTTCCAACGCCAGATCGTGGCTTCCAGCAAACACAGCCGTAGGGCGCGTGCTCTCGGGCAACACCAGGCGCTGCAACACAAAAGCCCCTGCCGTCGCCCGATAGGTTCGCGGACGCCCCCGCCCTGCCGGGCCTTCGGCCTGCACCAACCCGGCGCGTTCCAGCCGCCGCAAATGATGCTGCACCCATGCCGGCGACTGCCCCACCATCCGCGCAAGTTGGGAAAGCGTGGCCGGGCGCGCCATCAGCAAGCGCAGCAGGCGCAGGCGGCGCGGGTCCGAGAGCAAACGGGTCTGTTCCCAGGTGGCGAGTGGCAGGGCTTGTTTCATGGCAAAACTTGTTTAAGGGGAAACTTAAACCAAGTTTACCACAAAAACGGGCGCCGCCCCGCAAGATGCCATCCCCGCCAAAGCGCGGCTTCCCTCACCCCAGAATGTGGTATAGTTTGAGAAAACCCAAAACGGTGTCGACGAAGATGGAGGAAAGTATGCCACACCTGTTACTCATCGAAGACGACGAAGGCATCGTGCGCTTCTTGAGCCGGGCGCTGACCTATGAAGGTTACCAGGTCGATGTGGCAACCGATGGGGAAGCCGGGCTGGCCCTGGCCCGCGCCAACATGCCCGACCTGGTCATTCTGGACTGGATGCTCCCCGGCATGGACGGGCTCGAAGTTGCACGACGGCTACGCGCCATGGGCGACGTGCTCATCCTCATGCTCACGGCCAAAACCAGCGTGGCCGACCGGGTGCAGGGGTTAGACATGGGCGCCGACGATTACATGGTCAAGCCCTTCAACATGGACGAACTGCTGGCGCGCATCCGCGCGCTGCTGCGCCGCTCGCGGCAGGAAGAGCCGAAAGTCTATCGCTTTGCCGACCTGGAACTGGATACCGGTACCCACGAAGCCCGCCGGGGCGAGCGCGTCATTCCCCTCACGGCCAAGGAATACGAACTGCTGGAACTCTTTATGCGCCATCCCCGCCAAGTGCTCACCCGCGAGCAAATTTACGAGCAGGTGTGGCAATACGATTTCGGGGCGGCCAGCAACCTGCTGGAAGTGTACATCCGCTACCTGCGCCGCAAGTTAGAAGAAGGCGGCGAACCGCGCCTGATTCACACCCTGCGGGGCGTGGGCTATGTCCTGCGCGAACACGCCGAGGAGTAGCCTTCCCCCATGCGTACTCTGCGTGCCCGCCTGACTTTGCTTTACGTCCTGGTCACAGGCGGGATGTTCTTGCTGTTTGGCGCGGCGGTGTACAGCGTGGTGGGAGTCTTGCTGATGCGGCAGGTGGACCGCACGCTCATCCAAACCGGCGCCGCGCTGGTCATGCAGGTCAAAGTCAGGGATATCCAGCGCCCTGAAGTTTCCATGCCGCCCGACCTGGTGATCACCGCGGGGGTGGTCGTGCAGGTGTGGGACCGGGAAGGGCGGCTGGTGCCCTTACCCGGGGGCTGGAGCCAACGCAGCCCGCTTTCGGCGCGCGGGTTTTCGGTAGACCGCCCTACCCTGCTCACCGAGCGCCACGCCCACCAACCCTGGCGCGTGCTGGCCGAGCCTATTTTCTTCACCGGCCGGCGGGTGGGCACGCTTGAAGTCGGTATGCCGCTGACGCCGGTCAAACAAGCCCGCCAGGCCGTGCTGGTCGCGCTGGTCAGCGTGACCCTGCTCGCCATGCTGCTGGCCGCGCTGGTGGTGTATTTCAGCGTGGGCGTCGCGCTGGAACCCCTGGCCCACGCTACAGCCCTCGCGGACCAGATCACCCACGCCGACGACCTCTCCCGCCGCATTCCGGTGCCGCGCGGCGCAGGCGACGAAGTGTGGACCCTGGTTCAGGCCTTCAATGCCACCCTTGCCCGCCTGGAGGCCCTCTTCCAGGCGCAGCGGCGTTTCATTGCCGACGTCGGCCACGAATTGCGCACCCCCCTTACCGTCATCAAAGGCAACGCCCAGTGGATGCGGCGCATCGGCCAGCTGGACCCCGAAGCGTTAGACAGCATCGAAGAGGAAACCGACCGCCTCGGCCGTCTGGTAGAAGACCTGCTGCTGCTGGCACGCGCCGAAGCGGGAAAACTTCCGCTACGCCGCGAAGCCGTGCCCCTCGACGCCGTGTTTGCCGATGTGCTGCGGGAAATGCAGGTCGTGGCGCGGCAAAAAGGCGTGACGCTGAAAGTGCACATCGACCAGCCCGTGCAAGTGGAAGGCGACCCCGACCGCCTGAAACAAGTGTTCATCAACCTGGTGGGCAACGCGGTGAAATACACCCCCGGCGGCGGCCAAGTGACCCTCACCCTCAGCGAAGACGACGGCTGGGCCATCTGCCAGGTCAGCGACACCGGGCCGGGCATTCCCCCTGAAGACCTGCCCCATGTTTTCGAGCGGTTCTACCGTGCCGACAAGGCCCGCAGCCGCGGCCAGGGCTTTGGGCTGGGGCTTTCCATCGCTTACTGGATCGTGAAACACCACGGGGGAAGCATCGAAGCGGCTTCTCGGCTGGGGGAAGGCACCACCTTTACGGTGCGTTTGCCGCTCCTCAAGGAAGCCCCCGACCCCGCGGAGGACGCCGCGTAAAGCCAGATACACGCCGCCCCCAGGTTTTCGTTCCCTGGGGGCGTTCCCATTTCAACCCAGCAAATCCTTCAACTTATCCAAAAAACTGCGTTCCTGGGGCTTGACTTCGGTGCCCAGGCTCTGTGCCAGTTCATGGAACAGGGCGCGCTGCTGCTCGTCGAGGCGGGTGGGAATTTCCACATTGACTACCACAATCTGGTCGCCGCGACCGCCGCGTTGCAAATGCGGCACCCCTTTGCCCCGCAGGCGGAAAGTTTGGCCAGGCTGGGTGCCCGCCGGAATGCGGAGCGTGTGAGGGCCATCGACCGTCGGCACCTCAACTTCGGCGCCCAGGGCTGCCTGTGCCACGTTGATGTTGAGATGCAGGATGATATCGTCGCCGCGGCGCTGGAAGAAGCGGTGTGACTTGACCTTGACCTTGATGTAAAGGTCACCGGGGGGACCGCCGTTTTCGCCTGGCTCACCTTCGCCAGCCAGCCGAATTTGCGTGCCGCTATCCACACCCGGCGGCACAGCCACCACCTTTTGCACAGTGCGGCGCTCGACCCCGCGGCCACGGCACGTCGGGCAAGGTTGCGGAATGACCTTGCCCTGCCCGCGGCAGGTCGGGCACAGGGTTTCCTGCACCATCGTGCCAAAGAACGTCGTGCGCGTTTGGCGCACCCGCCCACTGCCGTGACAGGTAGGGCAGGTTTGGGGCTGAGTGCCCGGCGCAGCGCCAGTGCCGCCGCAGGTGTGGCAGGTCTCGTTGCGGGTGAAACGCACTTCTTTTTCAGCGCCGAAGACGGCTTCCTCGAATTCCAGGGTGAGGCTAATTTGCACGTCGCGGCCGCGGCGTGGCCGTGGGCGGCTGGCCTGCCCCCAGGCGCGCCCAAAACCGCCGAAGCCAAAAATCTCTTCGAAAATATCGGCAAAGTCGCCCATGCCGAAATCGGCCGCACCCCGGAAGCCGCCGCCCGCGCCCCCCACCCCCGCATGGCCAAAGCGGTCATAAGCGGCGCGCTTTTGCGGGTCGGAGAGCACGGCATAGGCTTCGTTGATTTCCTTAAACCGCTCTTCGGCATCTGGCTCGGTGCTCACATCGGGGTGATACTTGCGCGCCAAACGCCGAAAGGCGGCTTTGATTTCATCCTGACTGGCATTCCGAGGAACGCCGAGAATTTCGTAGTAATCACGTGGCATGGCAAATGTTCAATCGCGTAGGGTTACAGGCGCCAGGGCGTAGAAACACGTCATCAGCGCCCTAAAAGGGAGTCTTTTCACTCATCAAGGGAATTGCGGCCTCGCCGATTGCAGGCCAAAGAAGCCGTGAGCGGCACAACCCAAACCGCTGCGCCCGACGAAGCGACGCTTTAGGCTGCCTGGGGCAACGCCTCGTGCACCGCGCGGATGGCTTCGCGAATCGCTTCCGCTGTGGCGCTTTCGTCGGCGGCAACTTCCCGCAGCGCCGCCACCGCGGTGCGAATGCGTTCCTGCTGCTCGGCGGGAATTTTCTCGCCCAGGTCGCGCAGCACTTTTTCTGCACCGTAAGCCACCTGCTCGGCCTCGTTGGCCGCTTCGATGCGCTCGCGCCGCCGACGGTCTTCAGCAGCGTGCTTTTCGGCTTCTTCCTGCATCTGGCGAATTTCGTCTTCCGTCAGCCCCGACGAGGCCGTGATGGTGATATGCTGGCTGCGCCCGGTAGCCTGGTCTTTGGCGGTCACTTTCAGGATGCCATTGGCGTCCAGGTCAAAGGTCACTTCGATTTTGGGCACACCGCGGGGCGCTGGGGGGATGCCATCCAGAATGAAACGCCCTAACGACTTGTTATCCTTGGCCAGCGGGCGCTCGCCCTGCACAACGTGGATTTCCACCTGGGTCTGGTTGTCGGAAGCCGTCGAGAACACCTGGCTTTTGCGGGTGGGGATGGTGGTGTTACGGGGGATGATGGGCGTGGCGATGCCGCCCAGGGTTTCGATGGAAAGCGTCAACGGCGTGACGTCCAGTAACAGGATGTCGGTTACCTCGCCGCCGAGCACGCCGGCCTGGATGGCCGCGCCGAGGGCGACCACCTCGTCGGGGTTGACGCCTTTGTGTGGCTCTTTGCCGAAGAATTTAGCCACGGCTTCCTGCACGGCGGGCATGCGGGTCATGCCGCCGACCAGCACGACTTCGTCGATCTGGCTGGCGGTCAGACCGGCGTCGCGCAGGGCTTCCTCCATCGGCTGCAGAGTGCGCTCGATGAGGTGGGCGGTCAACTGCTCCAGTTTGGCGCGCGTCAGCGTGGTCACCAGGTGCTTAGGGCCTTCGTTGGTAATCGTGATGTAAGGCAGGTTGATTTCGGTCTGCAGCAGGCTGGAAAGTTCTTTTTTGGCCTTTTCAGCAGCATCTTTGAGACGCTGCAAGGCGTTGCGGTCCTGGCGGAGGTCAATGCCCTCGGCTTCCTGGAATTCCTGAATGAGATAATCCATAATGGCCTGGTCGAAATCGTCGCCGCCGAGGAAAGTATCGCCGCGCGTGGCGAGCACCTGGAAGACGCCTTCGCCGACTTCCAGAATGGAAATATCGAACGTGCCGCCGCCGAGGTCGTACACTGCAATGGTTTCGTTTTGCTTGCGGTCGAGGCCGTAGGCCAGTGCCGAAGCCGTTGGTTCGTTGATGATGCGCAGCACCTCCAGCCCGGCAATGCGCCCGGCGTCTTTGGTGGCATTGCGCTGGGCGTCGTTGAAATAGGCCGGCACGGTAATCACCGCCTGCGTCACCGGCTCACCGAGGAAAGCCTCAGCATCGGCCTTGATTTTCTGCAAAATCATGGCCGAAATTTCCGGCGGGGCGTATTCCTTACCGCCCATCAGCACCCGCACGTCGCCGTTGGGCGCGGCCGTCACCTTGTAGGGGATGCGTTTGCGGGCTTCGGCCACCTCGGGGTCGTCGTATTTGCGCCCCATGAAGCGCTTGACCGAGAAAATGGTGTTCTCGGGGTTGACGATAGCCTGGTTACGGGCCACGCGCCCGACCAGCCGCTCGCCTTTTTTCACCGCCACCACCGAAGGCACCAGGCGCTCGCCTTCGGCCGAGGGAATGATGGTGGGTTCGCCGCCGGAAATCACCGCAGCGACGGAGTTGGTCGTACCCAGGTCAATGCCAATGGTTTTTCCCATGAGAATGTCCTTTCCAAAGCCAGGTCACAAAGTGACGAAGGAACGAGGGATCACGTCCACCCTTTATTGCGCGACCCGCACCAGCGCCGGGCGCAGCACCTGGTCGCCGATCATGTAGCCGCGGCGCACGACCTCGATGATTTCTTCACTGCCGTGCTCGTCGTGCGGCTCGTGGGTGATGGCCTCGTGGAAGCGCGGATCGAAAGGCATGCCCGGCCGGGTATCCATCGGCTTGACGCCCTCGGCTTCCAGCACGGCCAGCATCTTGCGGTAGATGAGTTCAATCCCTTCTGCCCAGGCCGCGCCCTCGCCTTCGGTGGGTTTGTTTTTGAGGGCCAGTTCCAGGTCATCCAGCACTTCCAGGTAACGCCTGGCGATGCTGGCGACCAGGTCGCGGCGGGCCTGCTCTTGCTGTTCTTCCACACGGCGGCGATAGTTGGCAAAGGCTGCCCGTTCGCGCTGCCAGCCATCGAGGTATTCCTGCATCTGGGCGCGCGTGTTTTCCAGTTCAGCCTTCAGGGAAGCCGCGTCGTCCGCGGGGTTAGCCTCGCCTTCAGGCGCTGCAGTTTCCTCGGGGGCCTCGGCTTCCCCCGTGGGGGGCGCCTGGACGCTTTCGGCGGCTGCCTCAGAGGTGGCTTGCGTTTCCGCATCTTCGGCCGCGACGCGGGCTTTTTCTTCCTGCGAAGCCGGAGGGGTGTGTCTCTTCTTCTTTGCCATAGTGGGTTCTCCCTATTCTGCCAAAGTTTCGGTGACCATATCACTCAATAAACGGGCGACAAAGCGCACCGTGGGGATGGCATTACTGTAAGCCATGCGGGTGGGGCCTAACACGCCTACCATGCCGGTGGCAAGGCCCGGCGCGCCATAGCGCGCCAACACGAGGGAACAGTGGCGCAGTTCTTCCCAATCTTCGCTGCCCACCAGCACCTGCACGCTGCCAATGTCGGCCTGGGAAGCCACACGTTGCAACAAGCGCTCCAGCAAGGCGCGGTTTTCCAACATGGCGAGGGCACGGCGGGCTGTTTCGGGGTGGTTAAATTCCGGCTCAGCCAGCACATGCACCAGCCCGTCGCGATAAACGGCTTCCACCAGGTGCTGCGCCGTTTCTTCCATCTCGTCCACCACCACGCGGCGGATATCGGCTTCGAGGGCATCGCTGGGGCGCGGCGCGCTGCGGATGGCTTCCAGGGTTTGCCCGGCATAGCGGGCATTGAGGTGCTCCGCGGCCGCGCTGAGGCGGGCTTGCGGCAGTGGCTCGGTCAGATGCAGCAACCGCTGCCGCACTTCGCCGCCCACCAGCACCAACACCAGCAGCACCTGCCGCCCCCGAATGCCAATCAGTTCCAGGTGCTTGTAGCGGGCCTCTTCAGGGTGCGGCGCGGTGACCAAAGAGGCTGCCCGCGCCTGTTGGGCCAACACCGATGCCGCCAGTTGCATCCACTGGTCAATATCTTCCTGCGCCTGGTAGAACTGGTGGGCAATGGTGCGCTGGGTTTCAGGCGGCAAGTCGCTCCGCTCTAACAACTGCTCCACAAAAAAGCGGTAGCCTTTCGGCGTGGGAACGCGGCCCGCGGAGGTGTGCGGTTGGGTCAGGTAGCCCTTCTCGGTCAACACCGCCATTTCGTTGCGCACGGTCGCCGGGCTGATGTTGAGATGGTAACGCTTGACCAGCCGGCTCGAGCCGACCGGCTGCGCCGTGGCGACGTGGTCGCGCACGATGAGGGTCAGCAGGAACTGCTGCCGGTCGGTGAGTTCTTCTCCGGGTAGGGGCGTGCGCTTGCGGCGGGGCGACATGATGGCCTCTCAGGGAAGCGAAAAATTAGCACTCCTGGCTTGAGAGTGCTAATTTTTGGTGCTTTTATGATACCACGGCCCCGGTAGGGCGTCAATGCATGGCCACGCAGCGAGCATTTCAGCACGCCACCGCCTTGCAGGCATGCACACCACCGCCTCAAACGTTGCGATTGTATTGCAATTTGAACAGGTTTCTGCCACAGGCTGACCCATCGTCCGCCTTTAAGGTATAATTACCCGTTGCCGAACACCGGAAACAACGGCGGGCGGCACGTTTTTTCGCGAACTTTGAACAAAGGAGTGTTGCCATGAGTGTTCAAACTGTGACTGCCCCGGATGGTACGGAGATCCAACGCAAGATGCACTTCACCGGCAAAGTCATCAAGACCACCACAGCGGGGGCTGTTGTGGACATCGGCGTGGGAAAGCCGGCCGTCGTGCATATTTCCCAACTGCGAGAAGAACCCGTCAAGAAAGTGGAAGATGTCGTCAATGTAGGCGACGAAGTGGAAGTGTGGGTGCGCCGCATCACCCCGAAAGGCATTGTCGAACTCACCATGATCAAGCCCCTCGACCTCGAATGGCGTGAAATCAAGGTCGGGATGACGGTCAAAGGCAAAGTGGAGCGGGTGGAAAAATACGGCGTGTTCGTCAACATTGGCGCCGAAGTGCCCGGCCTGGTGCACATCAGCGAAATGACCCACGGCTTCATCCGGTCGCCGCGCGACCTGGTGCAGGAAGGCGACGAAGTGGAAGCCCAGGTAATTGCCGTCAGCCGCCGCAAGCGCCAGATCAAACTGAGCATGAAGGCCCTGGAGCCGAAGCCCGAAGAAATCATGAAAGAGGTCAACCGCCCCACCCGCCGCAAGGCCAAAAAGGCGGGCAACGGCAAGAGCGACAAAGCAGCCGACCTGCAAGATTACGTTCCGACGCCGATGGAAATGGCCCTGCTGGACGCCCTCAAGCGCGCCCGCGCGGACATGGAAAAGGCCACCGGCAAGGCCCGCACCGATGCCAAAAAGCGGGTCAAGGAACTGGAGGCGCTGCTTTCCAAGCGGATGCAGGCTCACTTGAACTGAGCCGCGGCGCGTGGCAACGCTCGTTTTCCATCGCTCGCCTTCCGAGGCGGGCGATGGTGGTTTTAACCAGCCCCAGTTTCAGGGAACGTTGCTTGCCGCGTTTCGGACGAGGGAAAACCTACCTTTGCTGGCTTTCTTCTTCCACGCTCAGGTCACTTTCCCCCGCATAGAGACGGCGTTCCAAAAGGCGGTCATAGGGCGTCCAGGTTTCACCGGCTTCCCGTTGCTGCAACAACAGCCAAAAACGGTTGACCTGGGCGCTGAGGTCATCAATTTTTGCCAGCGCGATGGCTTCCAGCGTTTGGGGACGGCGCGGGGAGCCCCACTCATAGCGGTTATGGTGGGCCAGCAGCATGTGGCGCAGCCGTAACGCCAGCGCCGGGGGAAACTCAGGCAAGGATTCAATGGCAGCCGCCACCATCTCGTCGCCCAGCACGATGTGCCCCAAAAGGCGCCCTTCATCGGTGTAATCCACGTTCAACCCCCAGTGCAGTTCCCGCACTTTGCCGATATCGTGCAGCAAAATGCCCGCGCGCAGCAAATCGGCGTCAATCTGGGGGTAAATTTCCAGCACGCGGTCGGCCAGGGCGAGCATCTCGGTCAGGTGCTCCAACAGCCCGCTAAGGTAAGCATGATGCACCTTGCGGCCGGCAGGCACCCAGCGCAAGGCTTCCAACAAAGCCTCATCGCCGTAGAACCGCATCACCAGGACATGAAGGTGAGGGTTCTCAATAGCCTCGGCGGCAGCAAGCACGCTTTCCAGCATGGCTTCGGGATCATGGGGCGAAGCCGGCAACATATCACGCCAGTCGAACTCCCCCTCTGCCGCCTTACGAATGCGCAGCACCCGAACCTGCAGGCGGTCCCTGTAGGTTTCCATCTCGCCCTGAATCTTGACCACATCGCCCACATCAATTTCGGCGGCCAGGGCTTCGGCAT
Source organism: Chloroflexota bacterium (assembly GCA_011322445.1). Classification (NCBI taxonomy): domain Bacteria; kingdom Bacillati; phylum Chloroflexota; species Chloroflexota bacterium. The sequence continues at coordinate 46,040 of DRMV01000048.1, forward strand.
CCTCCCACACGCGCGCCAGCCGCTGGCCGCTGCGATCGCCCAAAACCAGGGTGAGGTAATGCCCGCGGCTGGGGTCGCGGAAAGGCTCCAGTCGCTTGCGATGCACAACGTAAAAACCAATGAACCGCTCCCCCGCCGAGACAGTGCGCAAAAAAGGCCCTTTTTGGGAATGCACGGGTTGAGATGCCGGTTCCACGGGGAAGTCTCCTCACGGGGTTGGTGTGGGCGAGGAAGTCGCCGGGGACGTGGGGGTGGGCGAAGGGGTCAGCAAACGGTCGAGGGCCTGCCGGGCTTCTTCTTGCCAGGCTTCCGGCACCATACCCTCAGGCGCATTCAGCACCCGCTTCCAGTCTTCGATGGCGGCATCGGTCACATCCAGCGCACCGAGCACTTTCGCCCGCCAGTAATAAAAAGTGTACCATTGCTGTTGTTTCTTCAAAAGAGGCTGGGCATCCTGCAACTGGTGGAAGGCCTCGCCCGCGTGGCCCGCAGCCAGTTGGGCTTCGACCAGGGCCATACGGAGGTCAAAGTCGTTAGGGTGAACCCGCACGGCCGTTTCCAGGGTGCTGACGGCTTTCTCGCCTTCGTTGCGCGCCAGGTAAACCTGCGCCAGCAACCGCAGGGCATCGGCGTTGTAAGGTGCTGCCGCAACCACCTTCTTGGCCGCAGCCAAAGCGCCCTCGGTGTTCCCCTGCTGCAAATAAGCCTCGGCCAGTGCCCGATACACCGCTTCATCGCCGGGGGCATAGGTGAGATAAGTGCGGAAGTACAGCACGGCCTCGTCCAGTTTGCCAAGGTCAAAGGCGGCTTGCCCCAGCACCTTGTAGGCCGGCAGCAGGGTAATATCGAGGTCGTGGGCATTCCTGGCCTCGGTGTAAGCCTTTTGAGGCTCGTTCAACATCAGGTCAGCCTCGGCACGGTAAAGCGGCACAAGGGGCGAGCCAGGAAGGCGGCTTTCGGCTTCCTTCAAGGCGGCAAGCGCGTCGGCAGGTTGCCCGGTGCGCAAGGCAATTTCTGCTTGCACGAGGTAAGCCAGGCCATAGTCAGGGTCGTCTTTCACGGCTTGTGCAGCCCATTTGGCCGCCTCTTCGGGCTTTCCCTGCGCCAGCAGCACCTGCGCCAGGCCGGTTTCCGCAGGGGCAAAGTGCGCCTGCAACTTCAGCGCTTCTTGATAAGCCGACGCGGCTTCATCCCACTGCTTTTGATGGCGATAGACTTCGCCCATGTAGAAATAGAGGTCAGCCTTATGCTCCCCTTCAGCCTCGGCCGTCTGGCGGAAGTAACGCAAGGCATCTTGCCAGCGGCCTTCCTGCATGGCACGCAGCCCCAGGCGGTAGGCTTCCACCAGGTGAGGCGTGCTCACGGCCAGGGGGGTGGGGGTGTAAGTGGCCGGCAACAACAAAGCCAACGGCGTCGGCTTGCCGAGCGTCAGGGGGTCGATGGGCGTAGGCGTTTCGGTAGGCCGCGGCGTCGCCGTTTGGGTCGTGTAAATCAGCAACTGAGGGGTCGCGAGGTGCACCGGCCGGAAACGCTGCCACGCCCCCCAGGCGCCCCACGACAGCGCCATCAACACCAGCAGCGCCACCGCGCCTGCCACCACGCGGCGCGGCAACACGGTGCCGGTTTTCTCGGTCGGCTCTGGCACCGAGGGACGGTATTCGGCCTCCCAGGCACGGGGATGCGGCACACGCACCGGCGCAACTTCGCCCTCGGGAGGCATTTCACCGAGCAAAATCAGCCCGCGCCGCGCGGGCTCATAAGTCGGGTCGGCAGCGTAGGCCTTTTGCAGGCAATAACGCCGTTCTTTGACAGAATCCACCGCGGCGCTCAACCACACCCAGTAAACCGCATTATTGGGCGCGGCGCGTAGCAACCGGCGAAGAATTTCCTGTGCTTTGGCCGTTTCGCCCCGCTCAATGGCCTGGATGGCTTCCTGCAATGCGGCGTCCTGGTTGCTCACCTCGTGGCTCATAGGCTCCTCCACCCTTGAGTTTAGCATAGGGTGCGCGGGAGGGCAAGCGCCGCGCGACAACGGTATAATGGGAACATGCGCCAACGTTTGCTCGTTCTCTGCGGCCTCATGCTGGCTGCGCTGTGGCTGGCCGCCTGCGGGAATGCTGCCCCACCGTCGGCTGCCACCACGCCCCCTCAGGCCACCCCCACCCGTGGGTGGACCCTCACGCCCTACGCCACCCCCTCCCCTACGGCCACGCCAACGCCGCTGCCTTCCCCCACTTTACCCGCAGCAGCACACCCCAGCCCCACGCCGTGGGTTTACACCGTAGCCAAAGGCGACACCCTGCTGGGCATCGCCCTGCGCTTCGGCGTTTCGCTGAAAGCCCTCGAAGAAGCCAACCCCGGCGTGGACCCGCAGGCAATGGCCGTGGGCACGCGCCTCATCATCCCCGTAAACGCCGAAAACCCGGCAGGCCTGCCCACTCCCACTCCTTTGCCGATGGCGGTTGGCGCGCCATTTTGCGAGCCCGCTGCCGATGGCGGCGCAGTGTGCCTGGTAGAAGTTCACAACCCGGGGCCGCAGGCAGTGGAAGCCGTTGCCGCCTGGCTCACGCTGCCCAACGGCCAGGCGACGACAGCCGAAGCCCTGCTCAACCTGCTGCCCAAAGATAGCAGTACCGTGCTGGTCGCGCGCTTCACCCAGGCACCGCCCCAACCCCGCGCGGCCGTGCGCCTGTTGCGCGCGCTGGCCGTGCCTACCAAAGCCCAGGCACAACGCTACCCTCCGCTCAAAGTGCAAAATCTACACACCGCCATCGCCTCCAACAAACGGGCCGTCCAGGTCAGCGGCAGCCTGCGATTGCAAAAAAACACTGCCGTGCAAGCCGTTTGGGTCGTTGCAGCGGCATACGATGCTGAAGGGCACCCGGTCGGGGTGCGCCGATGGGAAGCCCCCTTGCCTTTCCCCCCTGGCAAGCCGCAGCCCTTCGCCTTCACAGTTTACAGCATTGGCCCGCCTATCGCGCGTGTGGTGGTGCACGCCGAAGCCCACGCGCTTTTGCCAACCCCCACCCCTTAAACCCTGGCGCCGGAGCATGGATCGCTCCGGCGCTTGCGCGCCCAGCCTGCCACAGGCCGGGCAGCCTACGCCCCCTTCGCCTCACGAGCGCGTCTTCCCTTAGCAACCGCCCTGGGCAGCAGCACACGATGACAACCACCTTTACCACATCAATGCTTACTTCGATGTGTCGGGGATTTTCAACATAGCGCTACTGGCCGCACAGGCCAGCCAGCCCTGCGCCCCCACCGCGCACACCTTAACCGCCAGTGTATGCTTGCCAGGCGCCAGTTTGGGAAGGGGGACAGTGGCTTTCCACACACCACCCGGCAGCGTTTGCTCTGCAACCAGGTTGTAGTAAAAGGGGGAAACAGTACTGCCGTGGACATCGTCGATTTGCACAGCCAACGCTTCCCACGGTGCACCACTACTGCTCACAACCCGGGCCTCGATTTGCAACCGGCGGGCATCGGGCAACGTCGCGGTGACCTGCGCCTGCCATCCCGGCAAAGTGGTGGAGGAAAGATCGTGTTCCAGGGCCTTGCCCTTGGCCTGCAAAAACTGACGGCCCACAGGCTGGGGGCTGACCTCTTGCCTCGCGGGGTTATAGCAGATTTCCATATTGGCAAAGGGCTGGCAAATCTGGCCGTTGCGCTCGAAAGGCTCCCCCACCGGTGGGCCAGCACACCGCCAGCCGCCATGCGAGCGAATCCAGGCGGCAATTTCCGGCACCACATTGTGGCCATTTTCATACACAAAACCCTCACGTCTGGCGGCCGATGGTTGCGGGGGATAGAGAGAGAACGGCTGCGCCCCGCCTTGAGGCGCATCGGCACGCCACACAAACACCATGTTGGCCGCCACACCCACCAAATTGCCCTGGAACCAAAACGGCCCTGCCAGCCACCCTCCAGCGCCGCCTGGCCCGCCACAGGCGCGCCAGGGGTCCAGGAAAGGCGACGGCGCCATGCCATTCGCCTCTCCAGCAACAGACGCGCACCCCGCCACAAGGTTCGCGGCGGTGGCGATGATTAAAATCCACAAAACCCAGCGTGCAGGCCGTTTCATAGCACAATCTTCCCGAAAATCTCACCTACCAGAGCATCCACAACCGTCCCGAAGAGGGCTCTTCTCCCCTCCCAAAGCAGCATCCAAGAAGACGACGCGCATTTTGGCCGCTCGCTTCTCTTCCTCTCCCCCTGCCCTCGGCTGCCCTGTTTCACAGTTCGGCCCAGCCAAGGGCAGAAAGTACACCCCGAGCAACAGGCTGAACACAGACAAAGCCCAAAGTCGAAAAAGCAGCAGGGGAGGGATGAAATCTTGTGCAGCGTTTCGGCGGCCGTCTTCAATGGCTTACCACTAAGTCAGAATGGTTCTCTTTCGAGTATACTACCAAAGCCCTCTTTTTTGCGGATTTTGGCATGGTTCTGGCAACGTTTTAAGGCTTTCGTCATGTTGACGAAGCACGCTTTTTCAGTAGTACAATACGCCCATGACCGTTTCCCCTGAACTTTCCCCCGAGGCCATTCGCGACCTGGGGCGTTGGGTGGCCGATTTCGTCGCCGACTACCTCGCCACCTTGAGCGAGCAGCCGATTGCCGACCCGACTGCCACCCCAGCACGCCTGCAGGCGCAGATCGACGAGCCGTTACCCCGCGCTGCGCAAGGCGTGGAAACGGCCCTCGAGGACTTCCGTCGCAAAATTGTCGCTCCCTCGGTGCGGGTAGGCCACCCCCGCTTTTTGGCCTGGATGCGCACGTCGCCGTTGGCCGGGGCGGTTTTCGCCGAAGCCTTAGCCGCGGCGCTCAACCAATCGGTGGCCGTATGGCAAGGCGCACCGGCTGCCACCGAAACCGAGCGGCTGGTGCTGCGCTGGCTGCTCGCCCTCAGCGGCTATGCCCCCGACGCCGAGGGCATTCTCACCTCCGGCGGCTCGATGGCAAACTTCGTGGGCATGCTGCTGGCACGGCAAGCGGCCTTCCCCGAAGTGCGGCAACAAGGGCTGCGCGCCATGCCACCGGCGGCCGTCTACCTCAGCCCCGAAGCCCATTATTCCCAGGTCAAGGCCGTGGAAATGATGGGGCTTGGCAAAGACGCGGTGCGCTGCATTCCCACCGACACTGCCCGCCGGATGCGCCCCGACGCCCTGCAAGAAGCCATTCGGGCGGACAAGCGCCGCGGCATTGTGCCGCTGGCAGTGGGGGCAACCATCGGCACCACCGCCACCGGCGCGTGCGACCCCATCGCCGAGATTGCGGCCATTTGCGCGGAGGAAGGCGTTTGGCTGCACGTCGATGGGGCTTATGGCGGGCTTGCGGCTTCCATTCCCACGGCGGCTGCCTGCGCTCGCGGTCTGGCCCAAGCCGATTCGTTCACCGTGGACCCGCACAAAACGCTCTTCGTGCCCTTCGAGGCTGGCGCGGTCTTCACCCGCCATCGCGGGCTGCTGCCGGCCACTTTCGGCGCGCGGGCAGCCTATTTGCCCAACGCCGAGGAAGGCTTCCAGTTCCGCGACTATGGCCCACAACTTTCGCGCAATTTCCGCGCTCTGAAAATCTACCTCACCCTGAAAATTTACGGCGCCGATGCCATTTTGAGCACCTGGGAACGCCTCCACCGTCTTGCAGCGCGCTTCGGCGCCATGCTGGAAGCCGCCCCCGACTTCCAACTGGTCACCCCCATCTCAATGGGCATTGCCGCCTTCCGCTATGCCCCGCCCGACCTGACCGACGAAACCGCGCTGAACGCCCTCAACCACGCCCTGGCGCCGGTGCTCCAACAGCAGGGGGAAGCCTTCCTTTCCCGCACCCACCTGGGCGAAACCGAAGCCTTGCGGGCCTGCTTCATTTCCTACCGCACCACGGAAGACGACCTGCCGCGCATTATGGAAGCCGTCCGCAAAGCCGGGGAAAGCGTGCGCGCCCAATGGCGCACAGCGCCAGAAGCCCTCATGGCTCCGGAGGCGCCGTCCCCGCCCGATTGCACCCCACCGACGCCTAAAACGCCCTGACCCCATGCCGCCCTCTGCCCCATCGCCCTTTGCTGCCGCCCTGCTGGCGTGGTACGCTGCCCACGGCCGCGTCCTGCCCTGGCGCGGGCTTCAAGACCCTTACGCCATCTGGATTTCCGAGGTCATGTTGCAGCAAACCCAGGTGGCGACGGTCATTCCCTATTTTCAGCGCTGGATGGCGCGTTTCCCGACGGTGGAAGCGCTGGCCGCTGCCGACGAGCAAGAAGTGCTGGCCCTGTGGGAAGGGCTGGGCTACTACCGGCGGGCGCGGGCGCTGCACCGCGCCGCTCAGGAAATCGTTGCCCACCACCACGGCCGCCTGCCCGCCGAGCCACAAGCCCTGCAACGCCTGCCCGGCGTCGGCAAATACACCGCCCACGCGGTGGCCGCGCTGGCTTTCGGGCGCGACGTGCCTGCGCTGGATGGGAACGTCAGGCGGGTGCTGGCGCGGGTTTTCGCCGTGGAAACCCCAGTCGACACCGCTGCTGGCGAAAAGGCGCTGTGGGCTTTAGCCGCCCAACACCTGCCGCCCAGCCGCGCAGCCGACTACAATCAGGCACTGATGGATTTAGGCGCCACCCTTTGCGCCCCACGCGCCCCCCGCTGCGCCCAATGCCCGGTGGCCGAGTTCTGCCAGGCCCGCCGCAGCGGCAACCCTGAAGCCTACCCCCATAAGCAACGCCGTCAGCGCCAGCCGCACTACACCGTCGTGGCAGCCGTCATCCGGCGCGACGCTCAGGTGCTCATTGCACAACGCCCCGCCGAGGGGTTGCTGGGCAGTTTATGGGAATTCCCCGGCGGCAAGGTAGAGCACGGCGAAACGCTCGAAGCCGCTCTGCAGCGCGAAATTCGCGAGGAACTGGACACCGAGATTACCGTCGAAGCCCCCTTCGGTGTGTATCGCCACGCTTACACCCATTTCAAAGTCACGCTTCACGCCTTCCTGTGCCGCCTTGCGGGGCCTGCACCGCGCCCTTTGCAAGCCCAAGACGTGCGCTGGGTCTCCCCCGCCGCCCTGAGTGACTTCCCAATGGGTAAAATCGACCGCCAAATTGCCCGCCGCGTGGTCGAAACGATGCTCTAAACTACTCCCCTTGCTCCTCTTCCTGCAACATCCCGTTCAGCGCGCCGTGCGCCCAGCGCACCACAATGTAGCCAAAAACCAAAAAGCCCACGATCACCGCGACACGCAGGCCAAGCGCAAGGTAAGCCACCTTATCCCACAGCAAATAGCCCAACAGCGTCAGGAAGGCAATCCAGGCGCTATCGGCCACCAACACAATGCCTACCACTTTACGCCACGGCACCTGCGAAATTCCGGCCGCCATCAAGGCAGGCACACTGCTGAGGGTGAATTTGGCAATGACCAGGAAAGCCACGGCGCGTTCCCGCAATTTGCGCTCCAGCGGGCGCACCAGGGGGTAACGCTTCTCGACCTTTTCCATCCAGTGCCCACGGCTGCGCAGCCAGTGCCCCACCTGAAACCAGAACGCATCCGCAGCGAGGTTGCTCGCCACAGCCGTTGCAAACACCTTCCAGGGGTCGAGCACGCCGCTGGCGGCCAGCACAGCCCCGGCAATGGTCGTCGTTGGGCCTTCCACAAAAACCAGTAACGCAAACCACGCGTAATGCCAATGCCCGGCATGATGCAAAAGCCAATGTACGGTAGGGGGTTCCATAGCAGCGCTATTGTACTCGATGAACGGCTATCGAGGTAGGACACATGGTCGGTTTTCCACCTGCACCACCCGCAAAGGCACACCATAGAGATCGCTCAGGCGCTCATCGGTCAGGGCTTCCTGCGGTGGCCCACCAAACAGCAGCCTGCCGCGACGCAAGAGCAGCACCTGGTCGGCCAGATAAGCAGCGATGTGGGGGTCGTGGGTGGTCAACACAATCGTGCGCCCCTCGGCGGCCAGACCGCGCAACAAGGCCAGAGTGTGATGCTTGTTGCCCAGATCCAGGTGGGCCGTCGGTTCATCGAGCAGCATCACCGCGGCGCCCTGCACCAGCGCCCGCGCCACCAGCACCAGTTGGTGCTCCCCCCCGCTCAGGGAAGCCACCTCGCGGCGGCGCAGGTGAGCGATGCCAAGGCGAGAAAGCGCCGCATCGACCGCTTCCAGGTCGGCTGCAGTGGGCTGAGCCAGCAGCCCCAGGTGCGGAGAACGCCCTAACAGCAAATATTCCTCAACCCGGAAAGCAAAGGGGACATGCTCGCGCTGGGGCACCAGCCCCACCGTGCGGCTCAGGCTGCGGCGGTCATAAGCCGAAAGGGGCCTGCCAAAAAAGCGAATCTCCCCTCCCCAGGGGCGATGCAGCCCCAGCAAGACATGCAGCAACGACGACTTCCCTGCCCCGTTGGGCCCCAGCACAGCCGTGATGCTGCCCGCCGCGGCGGTCAGGTTGAGGTCGTGCAGCACGGTCTGCCCCCCCCGATAGCCAAAAGACAAATGACGGACTTCTAACGCAAGGGTGTTCATTGTGAAGTTTGAGGCGTAGTGGCCAAGAGGGCGACAAAAGCCAACGCGCCCAACAGCGAGGTGAGAATGCCCAGGGGAATTTCGCCGTTGACCGCGGTGCGGGCAAGGTCATCGCACAGCAAAGTGAAGGTGCCGCCCAGCAACAGCGAAGCCGGCAAAGCCACGCGGGCATCAGCGGCAAACCACCGCCGCGCCAGGTGAGGAATCATCAGGCCAACCCACCCCACCATGCCGGCAAGGGAAACCACGGCGGCCGTCGCCGCGACGGTGAGCACCAGCAAAGCCAACCGCTCCCGCCCCGGCGCCGCCCCAAGGGAAAAAGCCGCCTCTTCGCTCAAAGTGAGCAAATTGAGCCGCCAGCGCGCCAGGTATAGCAACACCAGCACGGGCAAAGTCACGGCCAGCACCGGCAGAAAATTTGCCCAGCGCGTGGCCCACAACCCACCCAGCAGCCAAAAGACTATTTCCGGCAACTGGGTGAGCGGGTCAGCCAGATACTTAAGCAACCCAACCCCCGCCGCAAACAGCGCCGAGACCGCGATGCCCGCCAATACCATCCGCAAAATCCAGCCGCCGTAGCGCAGGCGGCGGGCAAAGGCATACGTCAACCCCAGGCCAAGAAAGCCAAAAGCCGCCGCGCTGGCCTGCACAGTCCAGGGCGAGGGGCTGAGGTAGAGAATGGCAAGGGCCGCGCCAAAAGCCGCCCCCTGCGAAACCCCCAGAAAGCCAGGTTCGACCAGGGGGTTGCGGAACACCATTTGCATGGTCAGGCCGCTGACGGCAAGCACCGCCCCGTTGAGGAAAGCCGCCAGCAGGCGCGGCAGGCGCAACGTGAGCACCAACCGCACCGCCAGCGGGTCGCTTTTCAGCAAGCGCGGCGGGAGGATCGGCGGCGTGGGGTAGCGTCCCAAAAACACCGAGAGCACCAGTAGCGCCGCCGACCCTGCCAGCAACCACCAAAAACGTCGCCGCATGAACATCGCCCCGGCTCAATAATCAGGGCAATGGGCCACGGCTGCCGTCAACGCATCCCCCTGCAGGCCGTAAACCGTCTGATAGAACGCCTTGGCCACGGTGCAAATGTCCACGTCCGCGAGCGCCTGGGGATGAACGCGCCTCACCAGCCATTCCAGCCCCAGCACCCAGCGCGTATCGGGCTGATCCCAACTCACAAAATCCTTCGGGAAGGGAAACACCTGCCCATTGTGCACCGCGGTCAGGTTGGCCGCCGTGGGGTCAGCCTGAAAATCAGCCACCGCCTGCTGCGGGTCGGCGAAGTAGTCGGTGATGAAAATCTGGTCCGGGTTCCAGGCCGCGATCTGCTCCAGATTGACCACCTGCCAGTTGCCACCCTGGGCGCTTTCGGCCCACACCGGCTCCCCACCGGCCAGTTTCACCATGGTGGTCTGCAACCAGGAAGCCGGGGGCACCTTGTAAGCCGTCGTTCCCCCTTTGACTGTGTGCTGGAGGAAAAGCACGCGCGGGTGGTCATCCGTGGGCAACGCCGCGACGGCCTGCTGCACCTTGCGGATGGTCTGGTCGTAGAAAGCGGCCAGGGTCTTCCCGCGGGCAGGGTCGCCAAACAAAATGCCCAACTGCGCCATCTCGTGGCCGTATTGCTCGGGCGTTTCCATTTGCAGGTAAAACACCGGAATGCCCAAAGCCTCGACACTGGCCCCCAGTTTGTTGGCCAGGAAACTCTTCATCACCACAACGTCGGGGTGCAGCGCAGCAATCTGCTCAGGGCCAGCATCGGAGGCCAGCACCAGTTTGGCGTCGAGGTCAGGATCGACCAGGCGCAGGAAATCAAGCGCCGCCGGTGTTTGCAGCCGCTTGGGCAATGCAATAATGCGCTGCCGGGCCTCCGGGAAAGCATAAACGGCATCGGCAACCAACAAACTGGCCTTGCCAGCCACCACAATGCGCTGAGGAGGCGCGGCAAAATGCAAGGTGCGACCGCGAGCATCAATCACTTCCAGGCGGTTGGCTGGGGAAGGCACCGCCATGGGTGCCGCCGTAACCACCGCCGCCTGCGTCGGCTGAGGCGCGCTTTGGGAAGCCGTGCCTCCGCAGGCCACCAGTCCCCCTACGAGCAAAGCCCACAAAACCCAACGAAGTTGTTTCAACATGGTCACCTCCAACGACTGCAGAATTCAGGGGACAAGCAACAGGGGAATTGTATCCCTATTTTCGGGTGTCAGGCGAATGATTTTGGGCTGGCGGGAAGCCAACATGACCGCCAGGCGTTCTGCCAGCGCGGGGCGGACAGCCACGACAGCGGTATGGTAACGGCCGTGACGTAGCACGGGGAAAGCCTCCCGCAAGCCGCCCGCCAAATCCATCTCCAGCGGGCCAATTTCGTCAACAACCACCCAATCGGCGTCCGCCGCAGCGGCCAGCAAGGCATTGCCCCACGTCAGGGTGGCTTCCAGAAAGCGCCAAATGCCCACGCTGGCCTCGGCAGGGGCCGCCACGTGCGCCAACAGGCGCCGCTTCCCCGTGGCGAGGTCTTCCAGCCACAGGGCCGAAGGGTGCGGCGGGTGCCCGTGTGGCTGAGCCAGCGAAAGCACGCCGCCCACCCGCAAACCGCGTTGGCGGGCGCGAAGCACGCTGCGTTGCAGGGCCGTTGTCTTCCCCACACCCGAAGGGGCAGTCAGCAGAAAGAGAGGCATGCCAGCAAGTATACCCGAGAGGCCACGGCCACGGGAGCAATGGGCGCGCTTCACTCGCGACAATCTGACGCAATCGTAGGGTAATCGTAGTGTAAGCGTCAAGCAAAACAGCGCCGCCTGCGGTAAGATAGATCACGAAGGGCGACAAAAACTTCTTTCTTCTCCTCCTTTTGAGAGGGCCGGGAGTGGCGACCCGGCTCTCGGTGATTAAAACGGCCTGCGAAATCCATCGCAGGCCGTTTTGCGCGCCGGCGCGCCCCGCGGGCCGCCCCCAACCAGGCATTCCCTCGGCACCCGCAGAGTTTACGCCCCCCTCTTTCGGACAATATCTCTGGCAGCGCTTCGACGGCGATTGCTCCGTAATGCATCATCAACGCAGAGTATTGGGATTAGGCTCTCCGGCAGTGTTCAGTCACCTGGCTTGATCTCTCCCCGCCCCCGCTCCGGCGAGGCTCAGCGGGGGATGGGTGAGATCTCGCCCCAGGCAGGGCGGATGGCGCCTTCCAGAATGACCAAAATCTTGTTTGAGAATGCAGTAATTTCCGCTCCACGCGCTTATTTGCGACGCAAGTGACGCCCCCTCGTTTTTTGTGGTAAAATACCTCCCAACCGACCGGTCGGAAGGTAGCATTTCCGCAGCGATACCTGCTCCCCGAGGTCTCCTCGCCCCGACCGGCAGCAATGTCCCTTATAATGGGTGCAATCCCTGGGTTGGCTACTGCTCGGCACAGCCGAGTTTTCCATTGCTCGTTCTTCCACCCCATTCCACCCCCGAGGGAGTGCCATGCTGACACTTTGGGAAAAAATCCTCTTCACCCTGGCCCTTCTCGCGACTGCTTACGCCACGTGGAAGGCCATCGTCCGCCTCGTCCGCATCATCGGGCGCGGGCAGGGCAAGCCCGACTGGGCGCTGGCGCGCAAACGCGTCGTCGATGCCCTGGTCAAGACCATTACCTTGCGCCCCACATGGAAAATGCGGCCCTTGCCGACGATTTTCCACGCCATGGTTGCCTGGGGCTTCATGTATTATGTTCTGGTCAACATTGGCGACATCCTGGAAGGCTATATCGCGGGCTTCCACTTTATGGGCACCGGCACCATCGGCAACCTCTACCGCCTGGGCGCCGATTTGCTCAGCGTTTCCGTGCTGCTCGGCATGAGTGCGCTGCTCATTCGGCGCTTTGTGTTCAAAGATCGCGTGCTGGGCACCCGAGACAGCGTGATGCTCAACCCCAAGGCTCGCAAAGGCATCAACCGCGATTCGCTCATCGTGGGCCTGTTCATCCTCTTCCATGTGGGCTTCCGTTTCCTCGGCCAAAGTTTCGCCATTGCCCAGGAAGGCCCTGACCCCTACCAGCCCTTCGCCACCGCCGTGGCTTCCCTCTGGGCCGGCCTCAGCCCGACGGCGCTCACCGTGGCGCATCACCTCGCCTTCTGGATCGCCCTTGGGCTGATCATGCTCTTCATCCCCTACTTCCCCTACTCCAAACACATTCACCTCTTCTTCGCCCCCTTCAACTTTGCCCTCAAACCGGAACGCAAATCCATCGGCGAACTTGAACCGCTGGATTTCGAAGACGAAAGCATCGAGCAGTTCGGGGCCACCCGCATCGAAGACCTGCACTGGTATCAATTGATGGACGCCTACGCGTGCATCATGTGCTTCCGCTGCCAGGAAGTCTGCCCGGCCTACAACACCGGCAAACTGCTTTCCCCTGCGGCGCTGGAAATCAACAAGCGCTACTTCTTCAACTACGAAGGCGACCGGCTGGCGAAAGGCGAAGAAACCTCCCAGACCCTGACCGAGTTCGTCATCCCCGAAGAAGCGGTGTGGGCATGCACCTCGTGCGGTGCGTGTGTGGAAGTCTGCCCGCTGGGTAACGAACCCATGCGCGACATCATGGACATCCGCCGCGGCCTGGTGTTGATGGAAAACACCTTCCCCAAGCAGTGGGAAACCGCCTTCCGCGGCATGGAACGCACCATGAACCCGTGGAACGTGCCTTCCAGCGAGCGCATGAAATGGGCCGAAGGTCTCGAAGTGCCCACCATCGAAGACAACCCCAACCCCGAAGTGCTGTGGTGGGTGGGCTGTGCGGCAGCCACCGACGCCCGGGCGCAAAAAGTGGCCCGCGCTTTCGCCAAAATTCTCAACGCCGCGGGCGTGAACTACGCCGTGCTGGGTGAGCAGGAAACCTGCTGCGGCGATTCAGCCCGGCGCGCCGGCAACGAATACCTCTTCTTCGAGATGGCAAGCGCCAATGTGGAAATGCTCAACGAGGTGGCCCCCAAGCGCATCGTCACCACCTGCCCCCACGGTTTCCACACCCTGAAGAACGAATACCCCCAGTTCGGCGGCAACTACGAAGTGGTGCACCACACCCAGTTTGTCGAAGCGTTGCTCAAGGAAGGCAAAATCAAAATCGACCAGGATGGCCTGGAAAAGATCACCTTCCACGACCCCTGCTACTTAGGCCGCCACAACGGCGAATACGACGCCCCCCGCTTCGTGCTCGAACAGATGGGCGCCGACCTGGTGGAAATGGAACACACCAAAAACAAATCCTTCTGCTGCGGCGCGGGCGGTGCGCAGATTTGGAAGGAAGAAGAAGGCGACAAGCGCATCAACCTCACCCGCTTCGCCGAAGCCCAGGAAACCGGCGCCGAAACCGTCGCCGTGGCCTGCCCCTTCTGCATGATCATGCTCAACGACGCCTCAAAGGAAGCCGGCGAAGGCGCGCCGACCGTCAAAGACATCGTCGAAATCGTCGCCGAGCACCTGGTGGAAGACTGATTTCACACCCCAAAACGCCTTTGCGCCCCCTGCTCGCGGTCGGAGCAGGGGGCTTTTTCCTGGCTCTGACCCAACGGCCATGCGACGAGCCATCTCCAACGACCACGCGGCCTGCCGACCACACATAAAAAAAACATAAACAAACAAAACAACACCATAGACACATCTTCGCGGCTGGGGTACAATCGCCGCCAATCAAACCCGGCAACGCCCTCGGTGCCGGGTTTCCGCATACCCCACAAATGCATTCGAGCACAAGGTGGCAGCAGGAGTAGTAAGCCATCGGCCAGCGAGCCGGGGAGGGTGCAAGCCCGGCAACGGCGCCCGCCGAGCGCCACGAGGCCCAACTCGCCTGCCTTCCCGCCAGGGAACACCCCGCCGGTGAACTTCACAGCGTAGCCGGCGGCGGGCTGCGCCCGTTATCGCGCACCCAAGCGGCCGGCTACCGCACGGGGCGGACGCGCCCGTCGGCGCGCGGCAGTCGGCAAAAAGGGTGGTACCGCGGAGGTTCACGCCTTCGTCCCTGTGGACGAGGGTGTTTTTTTATATCCTGCGCCCCCCGGCGCAAGCGTTTTCACACCACGGAGGTGCCTATGGCTGCAAAAGGATGGGTCGAAATTGACGAGACACTCTGCAAAGGGTGCGAACTTTGCGTGGTCTATTGCCCGGTCAACGTCCTGGCCCTGGACACCAACCGGCTCACCCCCCACGGCTATCACCCGGCAATTCTGGCCAAAGAGGGATGCACCGGCTGCAACATTTGCGCCGTGGTGTGCCCTGAGGCTGCCATGACCGTCTATCGGGAAGTCAAAGCGCGGGCGCGCGCAGCCACAGCATAGGGAAGGAGGCCACCATGACACGCGAACTGCTCAAAGGGAACGTCGCAATGGCCGAGGCCGCCATCCGGGCCGGCCTGGACGCCTATTTCGGCTACCCCATCACCCCTCAAAGCGAACTGCTGGAGTGGATGTCGAAACGCATGCCCGAAGAAGGCCGCACCTTCCTGCAGGCCGAAAGCGAAGTGGCCGCCATCAACATGGTGTACGGCGCAGCCTGCACCGGCGCGCGGGTCATGACCTCCACCTCGGGCCCTGGCATCAGCCTGATGGCAGAAGGCATCTCCTACATTGCAGGCACCGAAGTGCCGGCGGTCATCGTCGATGTGATGCGCGGCGGCCCCGGCTTAGGCAACATTGCCCCCTCGCAGGGCGACTACCGCCAGGTCATCCACGGCGCGGGGCACGGCGATTTCTTCCCCCTGGTGCTGGCGCCCGCCTCGGTGCAGGAAGCCGTAGACCTCATCGGCGAAGCCTTCGACCTGGCCGAGAAATACCGCACCATCGTGTTCGTGGTAGCCGACGGCAGCATCGGCCAGATGATGGAGCCGGTTTCCCTGCCCGAACCGCGCCCGCGCCGGCGCGAGCGCCCCGACTGGGCCGTCGGCGGGGCCGAAGGCCGGCCTGCACGCCGCCTGACTTCCCTTTACCTCAAACCCGAAGTCGAAGAAGAAGTCAACCTGCGGCTGGTGCAGCGCTGGCGCGAAATGGAAGCCAACGAAATCCGTTACCGGGAATACTACCTCGACGACGCCGAATATGTCGTGCTGGGGTTCGGTACGGCCGGGCGGGTGGCGCTTTCCGCCGTGCGCGCGGCCCGCGCCAGGGGCATCAAAGTCGGGCTTTTCCGCCCGGTCAGCCTGCGCCCCTTCCCTGCCCGCGCCATCCACGACCTCGCCGCGCGCAGCAAGGCCTTCCTGGTGGTGGAAATGAACGGCGGCCAAATGCTCGACGACATCCAGGCCGCCGCGCAGGGGCAGGTGCCCATCCGCTTCTACGGCCGTATGGGCGGCATGGTGCCCTTCCCCGACGAGGTGCTGGCCGAAATCGAGGCCCTGGTGGCCGAACCGCCCACCCCTGCAGAAGACCCGCGCGCCCGCTGGCTGGCGCACATGGTGCAATAGTGGAGGCTCCCCATGACTGTTGCTGCTCCAACTCGCCCCAAAACTAACCTGAAAATGGTTTACCAGCGCCCTGAATCGCTGGTAGACACCCCCACCCATTACTGCCCCGGCTGCACCCACGGCGTCGCCCACCGGCTGGTGGCCGAAGTGCTGGACGAAATGGGGTTGCGCGAGAAAACCATCGGCATCGCGCCGGTGGGTTGTGCCGTGCTGGCTTACGATTATTTCGAATTCGACGGCGTGGAAGCCGCCCACGGGCGCGCCCCCGCGATGGCCACCGGCATCAAGCGGGTGCTGCCCGACCGCATCGTCTTCACCTACCAGGGCGACGGCGACCTCGCTTCCATCGGCATGGGCGAAATCATCCATGCCGCTGCCCGCGGCGAGCGCATCACCGTAATTTTCATCAACAACGCCATCTACGGCATGACCGGCGGGCAAATGGCCCCCACCACCCTCCCCAACCAGATCACCACCTCTTCGCCGGGCGGCCGTGACGTTGCCGTGCAGGGTTTCCCCATTCGCATGGCAGAAATTCTCGCCACGCTCGATGGTGCGGCTTACGTCGTCCGCCGCAGCATGCACGACCCGACCAACATCCGCAAAGCCAAGAAAGCCATCCGCCTGGCTTTCGAGGCGCAGGTGCGCGGCCTGGGGTTCTCGTTAGTAGAACTGCTTTCCACCTGCCCCACCAACTGGAAGATGACCCCAGCCGAAGCCATGAATTGGGTGCGCGACAACATGGTGCCCGCTTACCCGTTGGGCGATTACAAAGTCGCTCCCGAACTGCAAAAACTGCGGGTGTAAAGGAGGTACGCCATGCAAACAGAAATTTTGATCGCCGGTTTTGGCGGCCAGGGCGTGCTCTTTGCCGGGCAAGTGCTGGCCTACGCTGCGATGGACGCAGGCTACGAAGTGACGTGGTTTCCCTCTTACGGCCCCGAAATGCGCGGCGGCACGGCCAACTGCACGGTCATCATCGCCGACGAGGAAATCGGCTCGCCGCTGGTCTCTCACCCCAAAGTGCTGATGGCCCTCAACGCCCCCTCGCTGGACAAGTTCGAGCCGCAGGTGCAGGCCGGCGGGCTGATTATCGCCAACGCCTCGCTGCTCAACCGCGAGGTGGAACGCACCGATGTCGAGGCCATTACCCTCAAAGCCAGCCACATTGCCGAAGACCTGGGCGACCGCCGGTTAGCCAACATGGTGATGCTGGGCGCTTTGATGCCGCGCTTCCCGATGCTGACGATGGAGCAAATCAAGACTGCGCTCAAAGACCACCTTCCTGCCAGCAAGCACCACCTGCTGGAAGCCAACTACCGCGCCCTGGATGCCGGCGCGGCGGTGGCTGAGGCACAGGCAGCGGCATAGGCGCTGTTTCGCTTTTGCACACAAGCACCCCCAGGGCGGTTGCCGGCCCTGGGGGTTTTCTCATTCCCCTGCCAGTTTGGCTATGGTCACACCGTCGCCGCCTTCCTGCGGCAGGCCGGATTCCCAGGCGCGGACGTGGGGGTGGCGTTCCAGCGCGTCGCGCACGGCAGCGCGCAGGCGTCCGGTGCCTTTGCCGTGCACAATCCGCACGAAGGGCAGCCCGGCTAAATAGGCCTGGTCAAGGTACTTGTCCAGCCGCTCCAACGCCTCGTCGGCGGTCAGACCGCGCAAATCCAGTGCCATGCCGGGCGAGGCCACTTCGGGCACCCGCACGCTGCTTTCGCCGACTGCCGCGCCCTGGGGCGGGGGCGGGGCGAGCACCCGCAGGTCGCGAATCGGCGTGCGCACCCGCAGCGCGCCGATGACCACTTCGGCTTCCCCGGCCTCTTCGTCCAGCGCGCTCACCGTGCCCTGGGCGTTGAGGCGTTCCACGTGCACCTTCGCGCCCACGGCAAGGGGCGGGGGCGGCCCGGCCACGGGCGGCGGCTCGGGGGGCGCGGTTTCGGCTTCCAGGGCGGTCAGGCGCTCCTCGACTTCGGTTTCCAGCGCCTCGGCGGCCTGCTGGGCGGTGCGGAGTTCGTTTTGGGCTTCCAGCGCCTCGGCGGGGGGCAGCAGGCGGCGCAGGCGGCGGCGCAGGGTGCGGATTTCTTCCCGCAGGGCTTCCACCTCGGCCTGCGCCTGGCTTTGGGCTTCGGCCAGCACCTGCCGCCGCTCTTTGTCGATTTCCGCCAGACGCCGCGCCAGTTTCGCCCGCAGCGCCTCGGCACGACGGCGGGCTTTTTCGGCGCGGCGGCGTTCTTTGCGCGCCAGCCGCCGCTGCCGGTGGATTTCGTCTAACAGGGCATCGGCTTTCAGGTCGTCGGGGTGGAAGCCTGCGCGGGCCGCGGCGATGATTTCCTCGGAAAGCCCCAGCCGTTGGGCGATTTCCAGCGCGTTGGAACGCCCCGGCAGGCCGACCACCAGGCGGTAGGTGGGGCGCAGGGTGTGGGCATCGAAGGCCATGCTGGCGTTGGCAACGCCGGGGGTGGCGTGGGCGTAAAGTTTGAGTTCGGGGTAGTGGGTGGCAACCAGGGTGGTCACGCCGCGGCGCACCAGGTGGTCGAGGATGGCACGCGCTAACGCCGCACCTTCCTGGGGGTCGGTGCCCGCGCCGAGTTCGTCCAGGAGCACCAGGTCGCGGGAATCCGCCCGCTTGAGGATACGCACGATGTTGCGCATGTGCCCCGAAAAGGTGGAAAGGGACTGCTCGATGGACTGCTCGTCGCCGATGTCGGCGAAGATGTTGGCAAACACGCTCAGGGCGCTGCCTTCTTCGGCGGGAATGTGGAAACCGGCCTGCGCCATCAGCGCCAGCAGCCCGGCGGTTTTCAGGGTCACGGTCTTGCCGCCGGTGTTGGGGCCGGTGATGACTAAGGCGAAGATGTCTTCGTCCAGCACCAGGTCAATGGGCACCGCCGTTTCGAGGGGCAGCAGGGGATGGCGCGCCCCTAACAGTCGCAGGGTGACGCCGGGGTGGGTGGGGGCGGTGGTTTCCGGCGTTGCCCTCACCTTTCCCCCTTGCCCTTCGCCCTGCTGCGGGCTTTCCCCCTTTCCTCTCCCAGAGGGCGAGGCAAGGGGGCGGGGCCTGAAGGGCACCAACCGCGGGGCGGTGGCTTCCATTTGCTCGGCGAGGGCGGCTTTGCCG
Organism: Chloroflexota bacterium; assembly: GCA_011322445.1. Taxonomy (NCBI): domain Bacteria; kingdom Bacillati; phylum Chloroflexota; species Chloroflexota bacterium. Next base: position 65,084 of record DRMV01000048.1, read on the forward strand.
AAAATGACGTCCAGCCGGGCTAAGGTTTCCACGGCCTGCAGCAGGGTGTCGGCGTGGATGGCGACTTCCTGCGAAAGGGCAGCCAGCAGGCGGCGGATTTCCTGCTCGGCGGCGCGTTCCAGTTCCCGCAGGTGATTGTTGATTTCCACGATGGGCAGCGGCTCGACGAACAGGGTCGCGCCCGAAGCCGAGCGGTCGTGGACGATGCCCTTCAGGCGGCCTTTGAATTCGGCTTTCAGGGGGAGCACATAGCGCCCGCCGCGCTGGGTAACGATGGGCTCCTGCAGCATGGGCACAATGGCCGGGTCGCGCACCATGCGTTCCAGGCGGCGGGTAAGGCGCTGGCGGGCTAAGGTCATGTCGGCGCGCAGGCGGGCGAGGGTCGGCGAGGCGCTGTCGGGGATTTCGCCTTCGTCGGTGAGGGTGCGGGCGATAGCGTCAATCAGGCCGATGGGCGGGGGCAGCAGGGCGGCGATGTCGGCCAGGCGGGGGGCTTCGGTTTGCAGGCGCAGCAGGTCGCGGCGCAGGTCGCGGCTGCGGGCGAGGGTGGCCTTGATTTCCAGCAGGGCTTCGGGGGCCAGGGTGATGCCGCGGCGGGCGGCTTCCACATGCGGGCGGATGTCGCGCACGCCCCGCAGGCCAATGCCGGGGTGGGAAGCCAGCAGGGCGCGGGCTTCGGTGGTTTCAGCCTGCAGGGAGCGGGCTTTCCGCAGGCTGGAAGCTGGCTTCAGCGCCAGGGCGCGCTCGCGCCCGGCGGCAAAGGCGGTGTGCTGTGCCAGCCGTTCCAGAATTTTGGGGAATTCAAGGACTTCCAGGGTCTTGACGTCCATTTCAGCACCGAAAAAATGCCCCCGCGTGAGCGGGGGGAGGGGAAATCTACAGGGATTTCACAGATTTGCACCGACGGGGCGGAATAAACCGCTGATTTCGCAGGTTTCGCAGAAAAACTTGACACGGGAACACTTGACACTGAAGCACACGACTCGTCTGCGTCAATCTGTGTAATCTGCGGTTATTTTAGTACGCCCGCGCGAAGTAGAGTTTGTGCTTCGCGGGTTTGCCGCAGTAGATGCACTTCTGCCCTTCGGCGCTTTCGCCTTCCAGCGGAATGCAGCGGGTGGTGGCTTTGGTTTCGGCCTTGATGTGGGCTTCGCATTCGGGGTCGCCGCACCACGGGGCGTAAGCCCAGCCATTCTGCACCACCTCTTTGAACTCCTCGTAGTCCTTCGGCTCGTGGGTGTGGGCTTTGCGGAAGGCCAACGCCCGCTCGTAGAGGCTGTTGTGGATGTCATCGAGCAGTTGGGCGATGGTCTCGGCCAGGCCCTCCTGGGGCACGAAGGTCTTGCCTTCGCGGCCGGGCTTGTCGCGGCGGGCCAGGGCCACGGTGCCCTTGGCGAGGTCGCGGGGGCCGATTTCCACCCGCACGGGCACGCCGCGCAGTTCCCAGTCGTTGAATTTGTAGCCGGGGGTGAGGTTGTCGCGGTCGTCGAGTTTGACGCGGAAGCGGGAAGCCAACTCGCGGCGGATGCGGTCGGCGGCTTCCAGCACTTCGGCGCGCTGGGCGTCGCTCTTGTAAATGGGCACGATGACCACCTGAATGGGGGCTAAGCGCGGCGGCAGCACCAGCCCCTTGTCGTCGCCGTGGGTCATGATGATCGCGCCGATGAAGCGGGTGGAAAGCCCCCACGAGGTGGTCCAGACGTATTGCAGTTCGTTGTTCTTGTCCAGATACTGGATGTTGAAGGCTTTGGCGAAGTTCTGGCCGAGGAAGTGGGAAGTGCCCGCCTGGAGGGCTTTGGTGTCGCCCATCATGGCCTCGATGGTGTAGGAACGCACCGCACCGGCAAACTTTTCGCTTTCGGTCTTCACGCCGGGGACGACGGGCACCGCGGCTTCGTTGATGGCGAAGTCGGTGTAGACATCCAACATGCGGCGGGTTTCCTCTTCCGCCTCTTCGGCGGTGGCGTGGGCGGTGTGGCCTTCCTGCCAGTAGAATTCCAGCGTGCGCAGGAAGAGTTTGGTGCGCAGTTCCCAGCGCACGACGTTGCCCCACTGGTTGATGAGCACCGGCAGGTCGCGCCACGATTTGATCCACTTGGCGTACATGTAGCCGATGATGGTTTCGGAGGTCGGGCGCACGGCCAAAGGCTCGGCCAGTGCTTCGCCGCCGCCGTGGGTCACGACCGCCAGTTCAGGCGAGAAGCCTTCCACATGCTCTTTTTCTTTTTCAAAGAACGACATGGGAATGAGCAGCGGGAAGGCGGCGTTGACGTGGCCGGTTTCCTTGAAGCGCTTGTCCAAGGCGTCTTTGATGTTTTCCCACAGCGCCCAGCCGTAGGGGCGCACGACCATGCAGCCGCGTACGGGGGCGTAGTCGGCGAGTTCGGCTTTCAGCACCAGTTGGTTGTACCATTCAGCGAAGTTTTCGCTTCGGGAAGGCAAGGTGTTGCTCATGAGTCCATCCTTGGAAGAAGGGTTGGGCGTAATTGTACCAAAACGTAAGGTAGTCGGTTAGTCACCTGGTCGGTTGGTCGCATCCTGCAACTTGCATCCTGCATCCTGCAACTTGCATCTCGCTTCATTTGGAAACCGGCAAGGCGGCGGTGAGGGCGGCCACCGCGGCTTCGCCGTTGGGGGCGTAGTGCAGCAGCTCGCGGGCGGCGTCGGTGATGTAGCGCCCCTGGGCTTGCAGCAGGGTTTCAAAGGTTTGCTGCCAGCCGCGGCCCACGAGGATGAGGGGCTGGGGCGGCAGGGCGTGGATGACGCGCAGGTTCCACGCGAGGCTGATTTCCAGCAGGGTGCCCACGCCGCCGGGCAGGGCAATGGCCGCGTCGGCTTCGGTGGTAAGGATGCGCAGGCGGTCAATCAGGGTTTCGGTGGGCACCACTTTTTGCACCCAAGGGTTGGCGTCGAGGGGGCGGTAGCGCTCAATTTCGGCGCAGGTCACGCCGATGGTGTGCCCGCCGCCGTCCACTGCGCCGCGGGAAACCGCTTCCATGGTGCCCGCGTAGCCGCCGGTCATCACGGTGTAGCCCGCCTGTCCCAGCAGGTAGCCTAAGCGGTAGGCGGCTTCGTAGTCGGGTTCGCCTTCTTTGGGCGATGCGCTGCCAAAAACGGTGATGGTGGGCATGTTCGCTTACCTCGCTGGTGGGAGTATCTCTCCCTTCCCCCTGCCGCTCCTTCGACTTCGGGCTTCGCCCTTCGCTCAGGAAGCGGCTTCCCCCTTCCCTCCCTTAGTAAGGGAGGGAAGGGGGTGTCCGAAAAGCGCATTTTGCGCTTTTCGGACGGGGGTTAGGAGAGATTTTGTTTCGTGGCGTTGGGTAGGTGAAGACACTGCCGTCGCCTACCCGCGCAGAAGCGCGTTGAGCGGAGATGGCGGAGCCATCGCAGTCGAAACGCGCGGTGCGCAGCGCTGCGCGCTCAAGTGTCCTTCGACTTCAGTCCTCGCTAACGCTCGGACTTCCGCTCAGGACGCTTTGCCAACGTTCGGGTTACATCCGCTCCGGCGCTTCGATGGCTAACAGGCGCAGGGCGGCGGCAAGGGCGTATTTCGCCGCGGCGACCAGCCGCAGGCGGAAGGCGACCACATCTTCCCCTTCGGCGTTCAGCACCGGGCACTGGTTGTAGAAGTCGTTGAAGGCGCGGGCGATTTCGTAGGCCTGGTTGGCAATGTGCAGGGGCTTGAAATCTTCCGCCGCGCGGCGCACGGCTTCGGGCAGTTGCGCCAGCTGCGAGATGAGTTCCACCTCGGCGGGGTGGAGGGTGTGCGCGGGGGCGAGGGCGTCCGCGGGGGCTTCCCCGGCCTTGCGCAGGATGCTGTTGGCGCGCACGTGGGCGTATTGAATGTAGGGCGCGGCCACGCCGTTGAAGTCCAAAGCGCGTTCCCAGTCGAAGGTCACGATTTTGGTGTTTTCGCGCGCCAGCATGGTGTATTTGATGGCGCCCATGCCCACCGCGGCGGCCACCGCGTCTTTGGTGGCGTCGTCTAAGGCGGGGTTCTTCTCTTCCACCACCGCGCGGGCGCGGGCCGCGGCTTCCCGCATCAGGTCTTCCAGCAGCACCACCGTGCCTTCCCGCGACGACATGGTGACGTTCCCCGGCAGGTTGACCACCTCGTAGGCTAAGTGGTAGAGTTTGTCAGCCCACGGGTAGCCCATCACTTCCAGGGTTTTGAAAATTTGCTGCATGTAGAGGGACTGGCGGACATCAATGACGTAGATGCTGCGCGCCAGGTCGGGGTATTCCCGGAATTTGAGGATCGCGAGGGGCAGGTCTTTGGTGGCGTAAAGCGAGGTGCCGTCGGAACGCAGCACGACATAGGAGCGGTAGGTTTCCTTTTTCAGGCCGAGGAGTTCGTCGAGATGCACCACCACTGGGCCGTCGGGGCGCTCGTCGGTGGCGATGCCTTTGGCAATCATTTCCTCGACGAGTTCCTTGCCGGGGTCTTCCACCTCGCTTTCAAAATACACGCGGTCAAAGTGCACGCCTAAGCGCTTGTATACCTCATCGAAGCCTTCCAGCGACCACTGGCGGGTTTTCTCCCACAGGGCGACGATTTCGGGGTCGCGGGCATCCCAGCGGGCGAAGAGGGCGCGCACCTCGGCTTCCAGGTCGGGGTTGGCGTCTAAGCGCTTGACGGCCTCGGCGTAGAGGTCGCCCATCCAGCGGATTTTGCCTTCCGCGGGCGGCTCTTCGCCGTGGTGGTAGTTGATGTAGTTCCACAGCCACTTGATGACGTGCAGGCCGATGTCGCCGATGTAGTTGGCGCGCACCACGTCGTAGCCCGCGGCTTCCAGAATGCGGCACACCGACTCGCCCAAAATCACATTGCGCAGGTGCCCGACGTGAAAAGCCTTGTGGGTGTTGGGCTGGGAATATTCCACCAGCACCCGCTGCCCGCGGGCGGGCAGGCTGCCGAAGCGCTGCTTTTGCCGGAAGGCAGCGGCGAGGACATGGTGGGCGTAAGCCGCGGGGTCGAAATACAGGTTGAGGTAGCCGCGCACGGCTTCCACTTTTTGGAAGCCCTCCGGGGTGCCCAGGGCCTCGGCCACCAGCTCGGCGATTTGCTGCGCCCGCTGGGGCACTTTCACGCCCTGGGGGGCTTTGCCGGCGCGGGCTTCCTGCGCGGCCACGCGGAAGAAGTTGGTTGCCACGCCCCACGTGCCCGAAAAGGGAATCGGCGACCAGTCGAGGCTTTCGGGGGCGGGGATGTCGTGCTCGGCGAGGATGGAGCGGATTTGGGTGGCGATTTGGTGAAGTTCGTGTTCGAACATGAGCAGCCCTGGAAAAGTTAGGAATTGCGTGTTGCGAATTGCGAATGAGGAATTGCGTGTTGCGGAGAGGCTCAGGAGCGTTTCCTAATTCCTGATTCGCCATTCGCAATTAAAAGAAAGCGGAAGCCATGTAGCAAGCACGGCTCCCGCGACGGTACAAAGGCTTGGCGCGCGCTATGCGCTTTCGCCCTGCGCGGCCTGCGCTTCCAGCGCGTGAAGCCGTTTCATCAGGCGGCTCTTGCGGCGCGCGACGTTGTTCTTGTGCAGAATGCCTTTTTCGGCGGCTTTGTCTAAGGCTTTGATGGCCTGATAGACGTAAGCACGCGCGGCTTCCACGTCGCCGGCTTCCATCGCTTTGAGGGCTTTCTTGCTAAAGGTGCGCGCCCGGCCGCGGAACCAGCGGTTACGCAGGCGGCGCTTTTCGTTCTGGCGCATGCGCTTGGCAGCAGACTTGATGTTCGGCAAGGTCTTCCTCCCAGAAGTGATTTTTGGGCAGCAGTTTTCTTGAGGGTGTTTGAGGGTTGTTTACAGTCGCGGCGAAAGGCGAACTGCAAGGCTCAATTTTACTTCACTTTCCGGGCAGGGGCAAGAAAAACTGTGGCGTCGGGGATGTTTTCCCGCGGGCACAAGGGGGCTGAGCGGGGAAGCCCCCACTCAGCCCTGTTTTAGAGACTTCAGGGTGTGGTGTAGACGATGGTGAGCACGGCGTCGTTGAGGAAATAGCGATGGGTGCCACTGTTGTTCTGGAACTGATACCTGAATTGCACGCGTGTCTGGCCGATGCGGCTTTGCACGGCATTCAGCAGCCCGGAACTCGAGAAGGGGCCGGTAGGTTTGCTGCTGTAGGTGTAAATTGCACCTGTGGGGAAGCCAGGCACGAAATCGGCGGCATCCAGCACGCCATATTCATCGTGGTAGATCCGCATCCAGCCCAAAATGCCAAAGACGTCACCTTCCAGCGTGGCGTTGCTGAGGTCGAGGCTGGCCGAGACGACGTGCGCCCCTGCAGGGATGGACGAAATGTCGAAACTGAGGAACGCATCCATGCGATGGCCATTATACGAGCCTGCCCAGGGCTTGATTCCCACACCACCGTCATCAGCCACGTGGCCGTCTTCGGCAGAAATGGTGTGCAGCGTCACGGTGACGTTGGCTGGGGGGGCGGGCGTCGGCGTCGCGGTGGGCGTGGGGGAAGCCTCGACGACCTTGATGTCTACCCAGAAGGGGTTGCCGGTGGTGAGGCCAAAGACGATGCCCTTGTCGGAGCGCAGACGCCAGTAGCCGCGGTATGCCCCCGCGGTGGCGGGAGCGATCAAATTGACTGAAATGTCGACTTCTTGCCCTGGGGCAACGGTGCCGCTCACCGGCACGACCGACGGGCCGCCCATCGCGTCGCCGTGGTCGAAGACCAGCGCGTAGTTTTGCCAGGTGCAGGTGCCGACGTTTTGAAGCCTCCAGGTTTTGGTGAAATGCTGGTTGGGGAGGAATGTCGTGCCATCAGGGATGGTCACATCCTTCACAAAGTGGGCCAGATTACAAGGCCTGGGGGTTGGCGTCGGAGGGGCCACCGAAGGCGATGGCGTTGGCGTCAACGTTGGCGCGAGCGAAGCCGTGAGCGTAGGCGAAGCCGCGGGGAGAGGCGTTCCAGGCAAGGCCGTAGGCTGCCCCAAAGCAGCCTGGGTCTGTTGGGCTAAAACAGCCTGCACCGTCTGTGCAGCCGCTGTTTGGGCGGCCGAAAGGGAAGGCGTATTCCCCTGCGTTGGCAAACTGCATGCGAAAACGGCCAAAAGCATTACCGAAAGAACACCCCACATCAATTTCCTGTTCACTTTATTTTCCTCCTGAAGGCGTGCAGGGAAAAGGCGCGTCCCTATAACAACGAATAGCAAACCATTTATATCACTATACCACAACTTCAAGTCGAACATCCCGAAAACATGGTAAACTACCGCTCACCCCCTTTTTTCAAGGAGCAGGCACGCCCGATGAACGCCGGATATTTGTATGCCCTGCTGGCCTATTTGTTGTGGGGGCTTTTCCCTATTTACTGGCAACCGCTGGAAGCCATCCCAGCCACGCAGCTCATCGGCCACCGCATCGTGTGGTCGTTCATCTTCATGGTGGCTTTTTTGGCCGCCATCAAGCAAACGCGCCGCCTGCGCGGCCTGCTCACCGACCGACGGGTGGTGATGACCTATGGCTTCGCGGGGGCCTTGCTGGCAGGAAACTGGCTAACCTACGTTTGGGGCGTGACCCACGGCCACATTGTGGAAGCCAGTTTGGGTTATTTCATCAACCCTCTGCTCAGCGTGCTGCTGGGGCTGGTCGTGCTCAAGGAACACCTGTGGCCCTGGCAATGGGTCGCGATTGGACTGGCAACCCTCGGCGTGGCTTACCTCACCTGGACTTATGGCCGCCTGCCCTGGATTGCGCTGGCTCTGGCCATTACCTTCAGCCTCTACGGTCTGGTGACCAAAACAGCCCCCCTGGATGCCATCGACGGCCTTACTTTGGAAACCGGGCTGCTCTTTCTGCCTGCATTGGCCTTTTTACTGTGGTGCGAAGTCCAGGGTCAGGGCGCCTTCGGTCACGCCGGCGCGCTCGCCAACATCATGATGGTGGGTGCTGGCGCGGTTACGGCCATTCCCCTACTGTTCTTTGGCGCAGCAGCGCGGCGAGTGCCGCTCAGCGTGCTGGGCATTTTGCAATACCTCGCCCCCACGCTGCAATTTCTGCTCGGCGTGTTGGCCTATCATGAGCCTTTTACCCGTTCCCACCTCATCGGTTATAGCCTGGTATGGGTGGCGCTGGTGATCTTCTGGGTTGAAGGCGGGTTGCGCCACCGCAAATCGCTGCAACCTTTGCCAGAAGCATAGCAACACTTTCCCTCGCTCAGTGTGTTGTATAGCAATGAGCCACGCACGGCTCCATATTTGCCATTCTCTTCCCCGGAGTGTGCCATGACCACTTACACCCCCACCTACGCCCGAAGAACTGTTCTCGTACCGACGTTGTCACGCGCTGGCAACGCCGCCTTGATCATCGCCGCCAGCCTGTTCATCGCAGTGATGGCGCATGTGCGCCTGCCGCTGCCTTTCACCCCCGTGCCCCTCACCGGCCAGACTTTCGCGGTGCTGCTGGTGGGTGCCGCGTTGGGAAACCGCCGCGGTGCGGTTGCCGTGCTGGCTTACCTCGCTGAAGGTGCGGCCGGCCTGCCGGTGTTTGCCGGCGGTGCAGGGCTGGCCTATCTGCTGGGCCCCACCGGCGGCTATCTGCTCGGCTTCGTCGCGGCGGCCTTCCTCACCGGCTGGCTTGCCGAGCGCGGCGGCGACCGCCGCGTTGCCACCGCATGGGTTGGCTTCCTGCTGGGCGAAGTGGCCATCTATGCCGTCGGCGTGCCGTGGCTGGCGCGCTTCGTCGGCTTCCCGCAGGCCGTGGCGATGGGGCTGCTGCCTTTCATCGTGGGCGACACCGTGAAAGCGTTTGCCGCCGGGCTGCTGCTGCCCGCGGCGTGGCGGCTGGTCGGTGAGTAGGTTATGGATACCCAAGCCCTCGAATCTCGCTACACCTCCGGCCTGTACACCAAACGCCCGCTGACCATCGTGCGCGGCCAGGGGGCGCTGGTATGGGACGACCAGGGGCGCGCTTACATCGACTGCGTGGCCGGGCACGGCGTGGCCAACATCGGCCACAGCCACCCCAAAGTGGTGGAAGCCTTGCGTGCCCAGGCCGAGCGCATCATCACCTGCCCCGAAATGTTCTACAACGACACCCGCGCCCGCCTGCTGGAACGCTTAGGCAACCTGGTGCCAGGCATGGAGCGGGTCTTCCTGTGCAATTCAGGCACCGAAGCCGTGGAAGCCGCCATTAAGTTCGCCCGCTTCAGCACCGGCAGGGCGGGCATCGTGGCCGCGATGCGCGGCTTCCACGGGCGTACCCTCGGTTCGCTTTCCGCCACCTGGAACAAAAAATACCGCGCGCCGTTCCAGCCGCTGGTGCCGGAGTTCAGCCACATTCCCTACAACAAGCCTGCCGCCCTGCGGGAAGCCGTGACCGAAAACACCGCCGCCGTGCTGCTGGAAGCCGTGCAGGGGGAAGGCGGCATCCACCCCGCCACGCCCGAATTTTTGCAAACCGCGCAGGAAATCTGCCGCGAGCGCGGCGCGCTGCTCATCATCGACGAAATCCAGAGCGGCATGGGGCGCACGGGCAAGATGTTTGCCTTCCAGCATAGTGGCGTGCAGCCCGATCTGGTGACGCTGGCCAAGGGCATCGCCGGAGGGGTGCCGATGGGCGCGGTGCTGATTGGCGAGCGCGTCGCCCCGCTGAAACCGGGCATCCACGGCACCACTTTTGGCGGCAACCCCCTCGCCGCGGCGGCTTCCTTAGCCACGCTGGACGTGCTGGAAGGGGAAAACCTGCCCCAGCGGGCAGCCGAAACCGGGGCTTATTTCCTGGAACGCCTGCGCAGCATCCAAAACCCCCTGATTCGTGAGGTGCGCGGCGCGGGGCTGATGATCGGCGTGGAACTGAAGCAGAAAGTGGCACCCGTCATTCAGGGCCTGATGGCACACGGTGTGCTGGCGCTGCCCGCGGGCATGACGGTGGTGCGCTTCCTGCCGCCGCTGGTCATCACCACGGCGCAAATCGATACCGTCGTGGCGGCCTTCAAAGCCACGTTGGAGGATGTCGCTGGCTGAGTTTCCTTCGCAGCCCCCCCTTGCCTCTCGGGGATGCCCGCCGCCTACGCGGCAAGCCCCGAGAGGCTTTTTTGCTTCTTTCCCGGTTTCATAACGAAGGCCTTGCGGGGCCAGCACCCTTGAAACACCGAAAACGCATGGGAGCAAGAAGCATTAGCGACCAGCGAAATGGATGAAGCATATCATCCTCAGGACAAAGTGTGTGACAAGGTTTATCTGAAAACATCCTCCTGGGGAAACATCGCGAACGGGAACAGCGCCCCCGTTACAGGAGCGCGGCAATCTCCGCATTGCGTATTGCAGATTGATTGCAGTTGATTGCAATTGTATTGCAAAACAGCCTAAATCTGTTATGAAAATGTAACGGATATTCTTTAAACAAGCCTTATAATTACCCGCCGGATTAGCAAAGATCTTTGAAACGGATCAAAATACAGGCGGATGTTCCCTATTAGATTAGGGGGAATGCCGGAGGAATTAAGCTCATAGTTAAGCTCATAGTTAAATATCGCCTCACCCACCCATTATAGTAATTTCCCGCGAGATGCGCGGGGTGCAGGAGTAGCAAGTATGGCCAAGTATCATTTCTCTCGTCAGCACCATAATGATGTCGTGCAAGTACTGGATACGCTTCGCCACGATGTGGGCGCTTGTTGCGTTTTCCTGACCAACGTGATGGGCAACACTGTGCTTAGCAGCGGTGAGCAGGAAACGTTACCTATGGACGAAATCAACGCCCTGCTGGGGGGAAGTATTTCTGCCCTTGAGGAAGCAGGCAAAACGCTGGGCGACCAGCAACATAATTTCAATCTGGTTTATCAACGGGAAGGCAGTCGGCACTATTTGTTTGCCATCAACGTTGGCGAGAAGTTACTCTTGACACTGTTGATTCCCAAAACCCAATTCGGCACACCGATGGGAGCCGTCATGCACTACAGCCAGCGGGTTGCCAAAACTTTGGGTGAGATGCTCCAAGATCAAGACGAGGAATTCTCCCCCCAGCTCTCTGGCGAGCTTCCGGACGACCTTGACGCGGCTATCACCGAGGATCTGGATGCTCTTTTTGCGCAGGTCGAAGCCACGCCCAATGATGCACTCTTGGAAACAAAAGAAGCAAACCATCTTCCATTCCTGGATGGAAACACGACAAGCCCCCCTCTGCTCTCTTACGATGATGCTGTTCAACAGGGGATTTTCCCAAAACAACCTCACCATACTGTGAAAGGAGAAACTCAACATGGAGGAGAATCTCGAAACAATGGCAGAGGGGCCAGTTAAGGATCATACTGATTCCACATATCTCCGCAGCGGCCTGATAATTTACCCACCTCAGAGCCGTGCCATTAACGAAATCCTGGAAGATTTGACAATAAGAACCCCCGTCCAGTTTGCGTTACTGGCAGACGTCGGCGGGCAGGTTATATCCACCCACGGCACTCACAACAAAGTGAGCGAAGTCGTTGCATTAGGTTCTCTGGCTGCAGGCGACCTCGTAGCCAGCCGAGAAATTGCGCGCATATTGGGCGAAGATAGTGCTTACCAGATGGTATTACGGGAAGGCAAGGAAGGGCACACTTTCATCACCGAAGCAGGTCGCCATATGGTACTGCTGGTCAAAGTGAGAGCCGACGTACCGTTAGGGTGGGCACGGATGCTGATTTTGCAAGCAGCGCAACGCCTGGCTGCTACCGTAGATGCACCGCCGGGGAATCTGCAACAGCAAGGAAGCGCCCCTCAAACCCTGCACGCCCCCCTCGGCACTGAAGAGAACGCCGCGGATTTAGTTGAGGATGCGCTGAACGCCATCTGGTCAGGAGAAAGAGACTAATGTACATCAACTGGCAACTTCGGGAACTCAACCTGAAAATTGTCTATTATGGCCCGGCAATGAGCGGCAAAACCACCAATCTGGAACAAATTCATGCCCGTGTGCCGGCCAACCGCCGTAGCGATCTGGTTTCCCTCAAAACTCATGAAGACCGGACGCTGTTCTTTGATTTCCTGCAACTGGAATTGGGAAAAATCAGTGGGTTGACGCCCAAATTACAACTCTATACCGTTCCCGGCCAATCCTATTATGAAGCCAGCCGCAAGCTGGTACTCCGTGGAGCTGACGGCGTTGTTTTCGTCGCCGATGCAGACCCCGCCCGCGTCTCTGATAATCTTGCTGCCTGGCAGGATATGAAGCGGCATTTGAAAGAGATGAACATCAGCCTCGCAGACATTCCTGTTGTCGTTCAAGTCAACAAACAAGATCTCCCTGGCGCACTATCACCAGAAATTTACCGTTCTCTGCTTTCATTGGGGGGGCAAGTCGCTATCGGGGCCGTTGCCATTCGTCAGATAGGCGTTTTCGAGACGTTGAAAGCCATTACTCAAAGGGTAGTAGGGCGTTTGCACCAGCGAAGCAAATCCCCTGAGGTAGGACATGGAACCAATCCGGTCCCTCCCCCTTCTCCCCCCTCTTCTCAAACCACAACAACGATCAGGGAGTGAGCAAATGGTGCTTCAAAAGGAGAACAAACGCGGCTCATCGCAACTGAGTGAAATTCTGCAGGAAATGAACGAGGCTGGTGGTTTCTCGATTGCCGTGCTTACCGACCGGCATGGTTTCCCTCTGGCGTCAGCGGCCGGTCAAGGAAACGACCCTGACACTCAATCGGCTGTGGTCGCGCTGATTCAAAAGACCGCGGCACAAGCCACCAGTCAGTTGGGCATCGGGCAGACCGATGAAATTACCCTTTTCGATAGCGAGGGAAACCGGCTGGTTTGCCGCCCCTTTGACGTGAACGGCCATCAGTTGATTCTGGCTGTGCGCATCGATGACCGCCACAAAGCCTATCGCCGTCTGACCAATCAGGCTATACGTAAAATTTCGCAGGCGTGGCGCCTGTGACACTACGAGGTGAACCATCATGCAAGGGCAATTGAGTGACATGCACCCTGCCGACTTAATACAACATGCCTGCATAGACCGCAAACAGGCCCGGCTAGTGCTCGAACACAAAGGGCAAACTGCCGAAATCTTTTTCGATGATGGACAAATTGCCCATGCTGTGCTGGGCGATCTGGAAGGCAAAGAGGTTATCTTCCACGTCCTCGATTGGCAGGAAGGTACCTTTGAAATGATCAACGGCGTTACTGCCCCTCATCGCAGCATTCACGAAAACTGGACAGAGGTTCTTTTGGAAGGCGCCCGCCTTCGCGATGAAGCCCAGGCGGACGCCAATTTTCCCACCCAACCACAGGAGGCAAAACCTATGGCACCTAAGAAGAAAAGTGAATTACTCGCTGAAGCATTGGAAAACTTACTGACCGAATCGTCCGATATTGTAGGCGCGGCCATTGTAGGCATTGACGGCCTGGTTTACTCGGCCAATGTGCCTCAAAAAGGCTTGGACGAGGCAATGGTCGGCGCAAGTTCGGCAGCCATCCTTGGCTTGAGCAAACGCAGCGTGCAGCAACTCAACCGCGGGGGCTTCAAGCAAACCCTCATTCAAGGCGATGACGGCAACATCATCGTCGCTCCCCTCAACGACGAAACCCTCTTCGTCGCTCTCACCCCTGCCAACGTCAACCTTGGTATGGCTTTTGCTGAAGTGCGTTCCATTTCCAAGGAACTGCGAGACATCCTGTAAATCGTTAGCACACCTCTTTCTTTGTGTACTTATAACATCCGACAAGGAGAGAGAACCATGGCCACCGAAGAAGAAAAAAAGCGAAACCTTGCCCGCATGAATGCCATGATCATCTATGGTTTGGAAAAGGGCCTGTGGGACCTGTTCGGCGAATCGGCTTTGGCTACCACGAACACTGTGGGCAAAGGGATGCTGGAAATCCTCGAAAAGAGCATGGGGCTAGAAGTTGAAGGCGAAGCCCCTCAAGATATGCTCACCGAAATCGGTCGCATTTTTGTGGATGAATACGGTATTGCGACCGATTTTGACATCGTCAAAAACGGCGATACCATTGAAATGCAGGTTCAAGACTGCGTGTTGATGCATGTGGAGGAGGACCTCATCCATGCAGGCATCAAACCTTTTGTGTGTCCCTTCCTAAACATTACAGCCGCTGCCATGCGTCGCAATTCTCACCACAAAACCCGCATTAGCAAATTTGAGGTGGATACTGAACGTCGCCACTGTCGTCTGTGTTTCGAGATGGTATAGTGCCCTTTGGGCTTTGACCTTCAAGCGGTCACGGCCTGCGCTGCTTTCCCTCTGCATCCTAAGGAGATTTTTTGTATGGCAACCGAAGAAGAAAAAAAGCGTAATCTTGCCCGCATCAACGCAATGATCATCTATGGCCTGGAAAAAGGCCTATGGGACCTGTTCGGCGAATCGGCGCTGGCCACGACCAACACCGTCGGTGCAGGCATGTTGGAAATCCTCGAAAAGAACATGGGCCTGGAAATCGAGGGTGAAGACCCTCAAAACATGCTCACCGAAATCGCCCGCATCTTCGTGGATGAATACGGGATCGCTCTCGATTTTGAAGCCAAGGAAGAAGGCGAACACGTCAGCCTGCGGATCGACCACTGTGTATTGATGCAAGTGGAAAAAGATCTGGTGGCCCAGGGGGTCAAACCCTTTGTGTGTCCTTTCCTCAACATTGCCACCGCCGCTATGCGTCAACGGCTGGGAGTGAAAACCAAAATCAGTGAATTTGACGTCAACCCTGAGGCTCACGTCTGCACCTTGGCGTTTGAGTTGCTCTGAGTTTGGATTATTTTCCACCTGGGCAGTCAACAACCGGCTGCCCAGTTCGCTTCCCCTGGCATGAAAGACCCTATTCTGCTACGCCGCGACGATCTGCTTTCGCCCGATGAAGCGGCTTACTGGAAAGACTTGCTCTACCGCACAGTCAAAATCGGCGCTGAACTGGAAGTTGCCCCGCCCAAAGGCATGAGGCGCCCCGATTTTGAAGCCGCGGTGCGCGCCGCGCTCCAACCTTCCAGCAGCCTGGAGCGTCTGGGCGAAAACGGCGTTTGGGACGTCCAAACCGAGCATTGCGGCATTGAAATCCGCATCATCGGGCGTTATCCCCATTTCACTGCGCTCCAGAAGCAATATCGGCGCATCATGGACGTGTTGCGCGCCCACGGTGCGCGCCCACGTTCCACCTGCGGCCTGCACTTTCACCTGCTCACCCCCGGCCTTGCCGAGCCCGTGCCCGTCATCGTGCTCGCCAACCTGTGGAACTTAGTGCGGCGCTATGCTCCCGAGCTCAAGTTCATGACCAGTTGCGGCGACAAACGGGAAGCCCTCTGCCGCCGCCGCAACCACAACAGCCATCTGGAAATGGTCGAACTGTCCCCGGGCGTGCTTTCCATGCAAGAAATTCAAACTCGCCTCAAAGCCAGCCGCGTTGTGCCTGAACACCAGAACTTTCTCAATCTGGAACACGTCGGTTTCACCAAAGACGGCGGCGTGCTGCCCTTCCACGTGGAATTTCGCTTTCCCGATGCCCACCTTTCGCCCACGGCCATCGCCGCTCAAACCTTCCTCTGGCTGGCACTGGCGCTCAAATCGGTGGACTTGAGCCAGTATGGCGTGATTCACGTCGGGCACTATCAGGCATGGCAGCGCAAGGTGGAAATTCTGAACATGCTCAGTAACAACGACGGCAACCTGGCGACCAGCGATACCCGCGGCATCACCGACGAAATCATCGAAGAACTGCGGCAGGGTGCTTACGAACTGCTCGATTTCCTTGCCCCCACGCTGGAAGGTATGTTCGTGGACAACCCCGCATTAGACGTGCTGCTGGCATTGGCCGAAACGCCCATCTCGCTGATGCGCTGCATGGGCTACGATTGGGACCGTATCGAAAGCCTGCTTGCAGCGCGTGCCAGCGTGGATGACCTCGGCCTTGACGAAACCGACCGTCGGCTGATGCAGCGCATTGAACTGGGCGAGTGGAGCGGTTTCCCCTCGCTGGAAGCATGGAAATGGCACGCCGCGCGGGAACTCTTCCTCGCACCGCAGAGCCTGGAAGAACGCCTTGCCCGCCTCAATGCCCTGCGTGGCATTCGCTGGGATGCCCGTCAGGGCACCACGGTTTTCAAGAGATAGCCCCATGTGCGGCATTGCAGCCATCCTTTTTGCGCCTGGTGAACGCCCGCCTGCTGTGCAGCAGGAAATCCGCGACTTTTTCTCCCGCAACCTGCTTTTCAACGAAGAACGCGGCAAAGCCGCCACCGGCCTGGCGGTATTGCGCACCGATGGGGAACTCGTAGTTTACAAAGCGCCCATACCTGCTTCGCAGTTCGTGGAAACCGCACGTTACCGCGACCTGCTGGCCTCCCTCGATGCCCAAACTGTGCTTTGGCTGGGGCACACTCGCCTGCCCACCAAGGGAGCCCCTGAAAACAACGATAACAATCACCCCATTTCGGCGGGCGAGGTGGTGGGCGTGCACAACGGGCGCATTACCAACGACGACACCCTCTTTACCCGCTATGACTACCCTCGCCAGGGCGAGGTGGACAGCGAAATCATCTTCCGCCTGCTTTCGGACATGAACCCCCACACCGACGAAGCCCACTATGCCGCCGAAGCCTGCCAGCGGCTGCAGTTGCTGGCAGGCAAATTCACCTTCCTCGCCGCCGACATGCGCTATCCCTACCGCTTGTTGGTGCTCAAGCACCACAATCCCCTGTGCGCGCATTATCATGCTCCCTGGCAAGCGCTGATTTTCTCCTCGCGCTACATTTTCCTCCGCAAAGCCTTTGGGCGCAGCGTGATTACCGAAGCCCTGCCACATAACACCCTCCTGAGTTACGATGCTTCTCGCCTTGCAGAACTGGGCAACACTCCCACATATGCTTGCAGCCTTGGGTAGAAATTATGAGCTAACCTGCCATGCCTCGCTGAACGAGGAGCAACAGCAAATAGGGGGAACGATGGCTTGAGAACAAACAGCCCACATGCCCACACTCAAGAAAACACGGCGGGCAGGGGGGTGAGAGAGCCCCCAAAATCTGTTAGCACCGAGGCATAAATATTGCCCGAGCGCCCTCACTTATCCTCGCCACCTCTCTCAAAGCACCTGCAGGGGAACGTAAGAACGTAGCCCCGCGAAGATGCCAACCGCTTTTTGGTCAGCAAATCAGACTATTAACCTGAGTAGCGGATAAGCACGTTGAGGGAAGATTGCAGATCAATCGGTGTTGAAACGCGCCGTTGGCAGCGTTTTGCACTTCGGCGTGGCTCAGCACAGGCACTTCAACTTCGCTCCCGTTGTTCGCACCGCTCAGCACAAAACGCCACCAAAGAGATTATCCGAAACTGGGGTTATCTTTACCCAGTGGTATAATGGACTTCCCATCTGCTTCCAGGGGGAAGCAGCACCCTTTCCAACCGATGTGCGACCATGTTTCTCAGCCCCCTTTCCCCACCCCCTCATCGCCAGCACGGAGCAGGGACCACCAATGAACGCCCATCCCAGCCTCTCCAGCCCAGCAGGGGAACAGCAAAACGGGCTTCTCGACATCCTTCGCCAGAGCACCCCGGCGTGCCTGGTGTGGGTTGACGCGCAGGGGAAAGTCCGCTTCGTCACATCGGCTTGCCAGACACTTTTCAAACACCAGCTTCCGGGGGAATTCCTTAGCACACTATGCCGCGCCACCAACCCATCCTGTTTACTCAAAGACCCTCACCGTTTCGCTGAAGCCACCGAGCACAGCAGCGTCTTCCCTTACCAAACGCCCGAAGGCAAAACTTGTTGGGTAGCCCACGCGTGCCGCGCCCATTACGATGCCCAGGGGCAATTTCAGGGGCGCATTGGCATTTTCGTCGACCTGACCTCCCAACACGAGAGCGAAACCCGCGCCCGGCGCATCTCCGAACAATTTCAGCAACTCTACCAAATTTTGGAAGCCCTCAATCGCGCGGAAACGCCCCAAGAAGTGTACGACATTGCCGTTGAAAGCATCCCCAACCTCATCCAGGCCAATAGCGCCGCAGTACTTCTCTTTGACGCAGAAGGAGTGCCTCGCTTCGTAGCCGCGCGCGGGTTATCACCAGCCTATCAGCAGAAAGTCGAAGGGCACAGCCCCTGGCCTTCGACAGCCGTTCATGCCAAACCGCTCTGGTATGAAGACGTTCAACACGAAGACTTTTCCCCCGACCTACAGGCTGCCTTTCGCGAAGAAAACATCCACGCCCTGGCATTCATTCCCTTGCTTGGAGGGAACCGGCTATTGGGCAAATTAATGGTCTATTATCACACCCCGCATACCTTCAGCGAAAGCGAGCAGCAGATCATTCGTGTGCTGGCCAGCGACATTGCAGCCGCGATCTTGCGCGTGCAAGCCCACGAGGCGCTCAAAGAAAGCGAAACTCGTTTCCGCGCCCTGGCCGAAAGCACCCCTGCTGCCGTTTACATGATCGAAAAAGGTCGTTTCACCTACACCAACCCCGCCTTTCACCGGCTTAGCGGTTATTCTCCCGAGGACTTACGCGATCTGCATTACTGGGAAATCCTGGAACCCGAATCGCAAGCCTTAGCCCGCGAGCGGGCGCGACGCCGCATGGCAGGCCAAACCGTGCAAGAATACGCCGAAGTCCTCATCCGTCGCAAGGACGGCGAGCGCCGCTGGGCATTGGCCGGAGACAGCGTGGTGGCCTTAGGCAACCGTATTGTCGTAGTGGGTTCAGCCGTCGACATTACCCCCCTCAAGCAAACCGAAGCCGCCTTGCGGGAAAGCGAAGCCCGTTACCGCGATCTGGTCGAAAACCTGCGAGATGGCGTAGGGTTACACGATCTTGAAGGCCGCCTGTTAGCCAGTAACCCGACCGTGCCGCACCTGTTAGGGCACGAAACCCTGCCCGAAGAGCCGGTTTACATCCCCGACTTGCTGGCGCCTGAAGTGCGACATGAATTCGATGATTACATCCGGGAATTGAGAGAAAACGGCGTCGCGGAAGGCCTCATGCTGGTTCAAATGCCCCTCACAGGCGAAAAGCGCCTCTGGGAGTACCACAGCACCTTGCGCACTGCTTCCGAGGGGGAACCTCCCGTCGTGCGCTTCTACATTCGCGACGTCACCGAGCGCGAAAAAGCCTACCACGCCCTGCGCGAAAGCGAAGCCCGCTTCCGTGCCCTGGCCGAAAGCACCGTGGCCGGCATTTACGTCCTGGTGGACAATCATTTTGCCTACGCCAACCCCGCCTTGAGCCAGCTCACAGGCTATACCGCCGAAGAACTGCGCGCCATGACACCGTGGGAGATCATCCACCCCGATTTTCGCGAAACTGTACGCGCCAACTCGCAGGCCCGTTTGCGCGGCGAAGACGCCCCATCACCTTATGAATTCCAAATCATCACCAAGAGCGGCGAGGCACGCTGGGTCTTGTTAGGTGCGCGGCGCATCACCTGGCAGGACCGCCCGGCGCTCATGGGCTCCGTGGTTGACATCACTTCCCAAAAGCACTACCAGCACGCCCTGGAAGCCGAAATCCGCATCGCTCAGGCCTTTGGCAAAATTCCCGAAGAGGACCTCCAATCTCTGGCGGTGCACATTGTCGAAGCCGTTTACGACCTCCTGCCCTCTGCCGAGCGGGTGCTGCTGACGCTTTCTACCGAAGAAAACCACCTGTGCGTCGAAGCCGAACAGGGCAACGCCCCCCGCTTGCAAGGCCAATGCTTCCCCTGCGAAGAAGCCCTCCAGGAAATGCGCCACCACCGGCACCCGTTCTATTTGAGCGAAACCCCTGCGGGTTTCACCAACGCCTGCACAGCCCACATGGCGCTGACGCCCCAGGCCGCCGTGGTGCCTTTCGTGGTGGGCGAAGAAGTCATTGGCGCGCTCGTTCTGGACGGCAACCCCAACAAGCCACCTTTCAACACCGAAGACCTTCGCCTGTTAGCGCACTTTGCCAACACGGCGACTCTGCTCTTGCAGCACGCCCGCCTGGTGGCCAACCTCAAGCGGCGTTTGCAAGAACTGGAAACCGTCCACCGGCTGACCCTGGCCCTGCGGGAAACCTTAGACACCCACGCCGCGCTGGAAGTGCTTCTCGACGAAACCCTGGCTGTCGTCAACAGCGACGTGGGCGCCATTTTGCTTCACCACGCCGAAGACAACCGCCTGAAACCCCTCGTTGCCCGCGGATGGATGCAACACATTGACTTCCAACCCCGCGCCGGAGAGGGCATCGCGGGACAGGTTTTCGCCCACAATCAGCCCTTGTTTTCCAACGACCTCGCCCAGGAAAACGCGCCCGCATTTGCCGCAAACGAACACCTCCCCGCAGGCTGGGGCGGCGCCTGCCTGCCGCTACGCACGCCCGACAAGACCCTTGGCGTGCTTTTCATCGGCTTGCCTCCAAACCAGCATTGGACGGAAAGCCGACGCCATCTGCTCGAAACCCTGGCTGAGTTAGGCAGTATCACGCTCCACCGGTTAGGGCTCCTCGCAGAAACGCGCCATCGCCTGCAACAACTCCAAAGCCTGCAAGTGATTGCCCAGGCCATCACAGGCAGCCTCGACCTGCAACTGACCCTCAACATCCTGCTGGAACAAGTGCAAACCCAATTCCGCCCCGACGCCGTCGACGTCATGCTGGTCGATACCCACCTGTTCTCTCTCTCGGTGATGGCAGCCACGGGGTTTCTATCGCCCGAATCCGCCCGTCGCCAGGTAAACATGAACGGCAGCCTCCCCGGCCAGGTCGTCTTGCAAGGCGCGCCCATTGTGCTCAACGACCTGGTCACGGCCATTGCCCTCCACGAAGGCTGCCGCACCTTCCTGGAAAGCGAAGGCATCCGCACTTACATTGGCATTCCCCTTGTGGCGAAAGGGCAAACCAAAGGCGTGCTGGAACTGTTCTTCCGCACTCCTACCCGCCTTACCGCCGAACAAATCGACTTCCTCACCCATCTGGGACGCCACGCAGCCATCGCCCTGGACAACGCCCAGATGGTGGAGTCTTTGCAAAAATCAACCAACGAACTGCGGGCTGCCTACGAGGCCACCATCGAAGGGTGGGCGCGCGCGTTAGAACTGCGCGACCAGGAAACGGAAGGGCATGCCCAACGCGTGGCAGCCCTAACCGTCGCGCTGGCACGCCGCCTGGGCGTACCCGAAGAGCGCCTTCCCCACATCCGTCGCGGTGCCCTGCTCCACGACATCGGCAAAATGGGCGTTCCCGACCACATTCTCAAAAAGCCCGGCCCACTCGATGCCCATGAGTGGGAAATCATGCGCCAGCACCCCCTCTGGGCCTACGACATGCTCAAAGATATCCCCTACCTGCAACCAGCGCTTGCCATCCCGCTCTTTCACCATGAGCGCTGGGATGGCTCCGGCTATCCTTCCGGCCTGGCAGGCACCGCCATTCCTTTGGCAGCGCGCATCTTTGCGGTAGTCGACGTCTACGACGCCCTCACCAGCGATCGTCCCTACCGCCCCGCCTGGAGCAAAGAAAAAGCCCTGACTTACCTGAAAGAGCAAAGAGGCAAACTCTTCGACCCCCGCGTCGTCGATGCCTTCCTGGAAATGATGCAAGCCGACCAACCTCCGGCCAAAGCCAACGAGCCATCACCTTCCCCATGAACACCCGTTTCCGCCTGCACGCGCCCTATCAGCCCACCGGAGACCAGCCGGAAGCCATCCGCCAACTGGTGGATGGCGTGCGTCGCGGGTATCGCCATCAGGTGCTGCTGGGCGCGACCGGCACGGGCAAAACCTTCACCATGGCTTCCGTCATCGAGCGCGTGCAACTGCCTGCTTTGGTGCTCGCCCACAACAAAACCTTAGCCGCCCAACTCTACGCCGAGTTCAAGGCGTTCTTCCCCGAAAACGCGGTGGAATACTTCGTTTCTTACTACGACTACTACCAGCCCGAAGCCTACGTGCCCCAGCAAGACCTTTACATCGAAAAAGACGCCGACATCAACGAAGAAATCGAGCGCCTGCGGCTGGCCGCGACCACCGCGCTGATGACCCGCCCCGACGTCATCATCGTGGCGTCGGTTTCCGCCATCTACGGCCTGGGCAATCCCGAAGCCTACGGGCGCGGCGTGATTCGCCTGCACACGGGGGAAATCTACCGCCGCAACGCCTTGCTGCGCCAGCTGGTGGAAAGCCAGTACCAGCGCAACGACCTGGACCTGCGCCCGGGCACCTTTCGCGTGCGCGGCGACACCCTGGAAATTGCGCCGGCATACGCGGACGATTTGGTTTACCGCATCGACTTCTTCGGCGACGAGGTGGAGCGCATCGCGGCCTACGATATGTGGGGCAGCCGCCAGGAATTCCTGAACGCGGTGGAAATCTTCCCGGCCAGGCACTACCTCACCGAGGAAGAGAAACTGCAAAAAGCCTTGGCCGACATCGAAGCCGAACTGGAAACCCGCCTCGCCGAACTCAAAGCCCAGGGCAAACTTGTAGAAGCCCAGCGGCTGGAACAGCGCACCCGCTACGACCTGGAAATGCTGCGCGAAATGGGCTATTGCTCCGGCATCGAGAACTACTCCCGCCATCTGGAGCAGCGCCCGCCCGGCTCGCCGCCGTGGACGCTGATGGACTACCTCCCCGCGGAATACCTGCTCATCATCGACGAATCGCACATCACCATCCCGCAGATTCGCGGCATGTACCGCGGCGACCGCAGCCGCAAGCAAACGTTGGTGGAATACGGCTTCCGCCTGCCCAGCGCGTTGGACAACCGCCCCCTCACCTTCGAGGAATTCGAGCGGCGCATGGGCTACACCATTTACACCAGCGCCACCCCCGGCCCCTACGAACTGGGCAAAGCCGAGCAGGTCGTTGAGCAAATCATCCGCCCCACGGGCTTGCTCGACCCCGAAGTGGAAGTGCGCCCCACCGAAGGCCAGATCGACGACCTGCTGGCCGAAATTCGCGCCCGGGTGGCGGTGGGCGAGCGGGTGCTGGTCACCACCCTGACCAAGCGCATGGCCGAAAAACTGAGCGATTACCTGGTCGAGCAGGGCATCAAAGTCCACTACCTGCATTCGGAAGTGGACACCCTCGACCGGGTCGGCATTCTCC
This sequence comes from Chloroflexota bacterium, assembly GCA_011322445.1. Classification (NCBI taxonomy): domain Bacteria; kingdom Bacillati; phylum Chloroflexota; species Chloroflexota bacterium. The sequence continues at coordinate 88,075 of DRMV01000048.1, forward strand.
GCGACCTGCGGATGGGGGTGTTCGACGTCGTGGTGGGCATCAACCTGCTGCGCGAGGGGCTGGATCTGCCCGAGGTGTCGCTGGTTGCCATTCTGGACGCGGACAAGGAAGGCTTCCTGCGCAGTGCGACCGCGCTGATTCAGACCATTGGCCGCGCCGCCCGCCACCTGCACGGCAAGGCCATCATGTACGCCGACAAAATCACCCCCGCGATGCAGCAGGCGATTGACGAAACCAACCGCCGCCGGGAAAAGCAAATGGCCTACAACCGGGAACACGGCATCGAGCCGCGGGGCATCGTCAAGGAAATCCACGACCTGACCGAGCGGGTCGCCGCACAGGTCGCCGAAAACCAGGCCAAATACCACGCCGGCGAAACCACGCCTGAACGCATGTCGGCCAGGGAACTGGCCGCACTGATTGCCGACCTGGAAGGCGAAATGCGCGCCGCGGCCGAGGCGCTGGAATTCGAACGCGCCGCGGCATTGCGCGACCGCATCTTCGAACTGCGCGGCCGCCTGGCTTCCAACCCTACTTTGAAGCCGTGGGAGCGGTTGAAGTTATTGGGGGAACAAAAAACCTGACAGGTTTTTGAAAACCTGTCAGGTCTCTCTCACGGTCACCTGACAATCTCTGGGGGGAAATGCTCCAATTCCAACGTGTCACCATCGCAAAAGAGCAAAGCGCGCTCGATGGCATTGCGCAGTTCGCGGATGTTGCCGGGCCAATCGTAGGCTTCCAAAGCCTGCAACACCCGGGGGTTGACATCACGCACTTGCTTGCCCATGCGCGGCGCCAACTGCCGCACGAAAAATCCCACCAGCGCCGGGATGTCTTCCCGGCGTTCTCGTAGCGGCGGCAAGCGCAATTCCAGCACTTTGAGGCGGTAATAAAGATCTTCGCGGAATTTGCCTGCTGCGATCATTTCTTGCAAGTCACGATTGGAAGCCGCCAACACTTGCACATCTACCGGAATCCACTTGGTGCCCCCCATGCGGCGGATGACGCGTTCTTCCAGGGCGCGCAGCAGTTTAGCCTGCATATCCAGCGGCAGAGAAGCAATTTCGTCGAGGAACAACACACCCCCGTCAGCCACTTCCATCAGACCGGGCTTGCGCTTTGTCGCGCCGGTAAAGGCGCCGGCTTCGTAGCCAAACAATTCCGATTCCAGCATGGTATCGGGCACCGCCGCGCAGTTGATGGGCACGAAAGGTTTATCGGCACGCGGCCCGCTCTCGTGGATGTAGCGCGCCAGCACTTCCTTGCCGGTACCCGTTTCCCCTGTAATGAGCACTGTCGCCGAAACTTCCGCAGCCCGCTGGGCTTGCGCCAGCAAAGCCTGCATCGCTGGACTGGTGCCCGCCACAAAATTCGTGGCCTGCTGCTGCCGCCAGAGCGCCAATTCCCGCCGCATGGCGACAATTTCTTCCAAACGCTTGAGCGATTGCAAAAGCCGCTTGAATTTGATGGGCTTCTGCAGAAAATCATAAGCCCCGCCGCGCATGGCTTCCACAGCCGTTTCAATGCTGCCATAGCCGGTAATCACAATCACCGGGGGGCGGTTCGGCCAATCGGCAATTTCATCCAAAAGCGTCAGACCATAAGCATCGGGCAGTTGAATATCGAGCAACACAATGTCGCCTTGCCCACGTTGCAACGCCTGAATGGCTTCGGCATAAGTCGCTGCTTCGGTCACTTCATAACCTTGCTGCTGCAGGAACGCCGCGATGTATTGCCGTGCGTGAAGTTCGTCTTCTACGATAAGCACGTTGTAAGCCATGATCAACCCTTCTCCACTGCGCGTAATCGCACGCGGAACACCGTCCCCCCGCCCGGATAGCTAAACGCCTCGATGTTACCGCGATGTGCTGTAACGAGTTGTTTGGTGATGGAAAGCCCCAGGCCAAAACCATCTTTTCGGGTGGTGTAAAAAGGCTCAAAAATGTGCCGGGCTACTTCATCGGTAAACCCAGGCCCATTATCGGTCACTGCAACTTCGACCCACCCGACGCCATTTTCAGAAGTCGCGCGACTTACTTTGATGCCTACAAAACGCTCTCCCGGCTGGTCCCTGACGGCCTTGATCGCGTTGTCGATCAGGTTCACGAAAATCTGCTCCAAAGAAAGCCGATCGCCCAAGGCCGGTGGGACGTCTCGCGCCACGTAAAACGTGGTTTCAATGCGATAGCGCTTAAAGCGCCGCTCCCAACGGCGCAAAAGGCTTTCCACCAACGCCCCAACGTCCAATGGTTTGAGGTGCAGGGTACGAGTACGGCTGTATTCCAACAAATGCTTCACAAGGTGGTCCAAACGTTCCACGTCTTGCTGCAAAGCGGCTACCGTTTGATGTTCTGAAGCATCTTCGGCCAGCGAAAACGCCAACCACTCCAGGCCCGTGCTGATGCTGTTGAGCGGGTCACGCACCTCATGAGCGAAACTTGCCAGCACGTCTCCCAACATAGCCCGCCACATCAACCGCTGGGTTTGCAAGCGATATTGCTCTTCCTTGCTCAAGTCTTGGAGCAACACTACCAGCCCCTGCGGTCGGTCGTCGCCATCGGGAACGCACGGCACCAAGCGCACTTCCACGGGGAATTCGGCACCGTCGCGGCGCAACAAATGAGCGCCTATGGCCTGCGGCTGGTTCAATGCCAAAGCATGCCGCGCTGCGGTTTCCAAAGCAACCTCACCCACCAGCAAATCCGCGAAAGCCGCGCCTATAATTTCCTTCTGCTCATAGCCCAGCAACGCTTCCGCGGCGTGGCTGAGGCCGCGCAGGCGCAATTCGTCGTCAAAGATCAAAATGCCCTCATAGGCATGTTGCAACAGCACCCGCGTGACCCCCCATACCTGTCGGGCTCGCAATTCCTCTTCTCGCGCCCGGTGGCTGTGCAAACGACAAAGCATCACCTGACGCAACCCACGCGCCAAGATTGCCACCCTGCGCAACATACCCGCAGGCGGCTGCTGCACATACCCAAACACCACAAACCCTTCCAAAGCCTGCCCCTGTCCTAACGGCGCTGCAATGATGTAAGGTGCTTCGGCTGTGCGCACCACCGCGTGCAATGCCGTAGCGGCCACTTCTGTAGGGCCAAAACGGTGAGGCTGCTTAAACTGTTCGCTATCTTGCAGGGGTAAAATCAGCGGCAACTCAGGGGCAGCCCCTACTCTGCTGCGCAACCGATACGCCGGCGACTCCAGAAGATACAAAGCCCCCCACGCCGATTGCACAATACGGCTAATTTCCATCAAAAGCCGCTCCAGCATGGCGTCGGGGTCGTCGTCTTCCAAGCCTTCCACGCTTTGACGAATCACCCGCTCGAGCACACTTTCCCTCACCTCAACCTTTTCCCCCCGCCCGGCAGGAAGGGTAAAAGTCACCAGCCAAAGATCCCCCTTTTCACCCAACCTGCTTGCCTCACAACTAATCTGTCGGCTGCTGCCATCACGCCGCTGCAAAAAAGTGACGATTTCCCGCCCTTCGAGTTCCGCCAGCATTTCCCACGAGATTTCGGGGAAAAGTTGCTCCCATCCCAGGCGGCTCAACCCCTCGCGCGAATAACCACTCTGGCGACTGGCCTCAAGGTTGCCAGCCACGATACGAGAGCCTCGTCCAGCCACCAGAATGGCGGGCAGCCCGACGTGTTCCAGCAAGGCGACCAGGGCCGGGGGCACACCCGCTGGGGAAGACAGCAGACGCATCACCATGCAGCACCTTGCCCTTCCGCCCGGCGCTGGTAGGCAGGCGGAATGTGTTCAATGGCACGATATTTTGCCACAGTGCGGCGCGCCACAGGGAAGCCCAGCGCCTTGAGTTGCCGCGCCAACTCGGCGTCGCTTTGCGGGCGGCCTTCGGAAGCCACCAACCGCCGCAGCGCAGCCCGGACGGGCAAACTGGTATCGAAAAAGCGAGCCAGCGGAATCACTTTACCGCTGGGCAATTGTACCAGTTTCCCCGCCACGGCCCGCGACATGGTCGATTCGCTCACACCCAACCGCTCGGCCATGCGGGCACGCGTCATCGGCTTGAGGTGTTCATCGCCGTGCACGATGAACTCGCGCTGCTCACGCGTCAGCAGGCGCATCAGCCGCAACATGGTGTTCTCCCGCTGACGCAGGCTCTTGACCACCAGCGCTGCCCGTTCAACCTGTTCACGCAGCGCTTCCCCCGCCGCCCCCATGCGACGCGCCGTTTCGCGAAAAAGCGGGTTGACCCGCAAATGCCCTTGCAACGGCGCAAGCACCTCGACCACCAGCGGCCCCCGAGGGTCGTGGTTGTGGAACGAGATGATGACGTCGGGCATCGCCGTGGGGGGCGGCGGTGGGGTCATTCCCATCCGGCGATTGCCCCACGCTGCTCGCGCGGGGTAAGGGTTGAGATGCTGCGCGATATAGGCCATCGCCTCGGCCACCACATCCTCTTCCAACCCCAACAGCGCGGCCAGGGCTTCCCCGCCTTCCTCAGCCCAGGTTTCCAGGCCACGCGGATGCTCCAACACGGCAAAAACCGCCGCGGGCACGGCTTCTCCTTCAGCAGCCAAATAGCGCACCTGGGCCAGCAAGGCTTCCCGCGGCGAGGGCGCGCCCACCCCCACAGGGTCAGCGGCTTCCATCACCGCGAGCACGGCTTCCACCTGCGCCGGCGCAACCCGCAAAGCATACGCTGCTTGCGGCACACTCATGCTCAACAAGCCATCATCGTTCAAATTGGCAAGCAGGAAAGCCGCAATGCGCCGCGCAGCAGGGTCGGGCAAATCGGGGGAAATCTGGCGGGCGACATAGGTGGGCAGGTCCACGTGCTGGGCCAGCGCCACTTCTTCCGGGTCAGGAGCATCCTCATCGCGCCAGGGCAGCGGGGTGGCATGGTCTTCTGGCGGCGAGACAAACACAATGGGCTCAGCAGGGTCGGCTGCCACAGGACGGCTGCAACGAGGGCATTGCCCGGCCACCAACGGCGTATGGCAACGCGAGCAGCGCCGCCTGCCATCCTCCACAATTTCCAGTGCTGGATTGGCAGCCACCTCAGCGCGCAACGCCTCCGCCAGATCGGCCAACGGTTGGACGAGAAATTGCATCGTCTGCGCCAACACCGCGTTGGGCAGGTGGCGTTGCGTTTGGGTAAAAGCAGGGGCAAACTGAAGGTGCGGCATGAGGACTCCCGACAATCTGCAAAGAGTATAGCACAAGGTAGCAAGATTTGTGCCAGGTTAGTCGGATAGTCAGCGTAGTCACGTCGTCGCGGAAGTCAGGGGGGTGCACCCTGCATCTTGCATCTTGCATCTTGCATCCTGCATCCTGCCTCCCCGCAAAGCCCACTCTTTGTTACAATACGTTTCCACTCCCCTTCTCAGGAGCATTCCTCATGCCTTCTGCACCTGAACTCATCGTCGTCGGCGGGGGGCTGGCGGGCAGCGAAGCCGCCTGGCAGGCCGCCGAACGCGGTGTGCATGTCACGCTTTACGAAATGCGCCCGAAAACCACCACCGGCGCACACACCACCGACCGCCTGGCCGAACTGGTGTGCTCCAACTCCCTCGGCTCCAACCTCCCCGACCGCGCCGCGGGCGTACTCAAAGAAGAACTGCGCCGCATGGGTTCGCTGCTCATGCGCATTGCCGACGAAAGCGCCGTGCCCGCAGGCGGCGCGCTGGCCGTGGACCGCGAAACCTTCGCCCAAAAAGTCACCGCAGCGCTGGAAGCCCACCCCAATATCACCATCGTGCGGGAAGAAGTCACCGAAATCCCATCCGAACCAGCCATCATCGCTTCCGGCCCCTTGACCTCCGAGCGCCTTTCACACGGCATCGCCAAACTCACCGGCCAGGAGCACCTCTATTTCTACGACGCCATCGCGCCCATCGTGGTTGCGGAAAGCATCAACATGAGCATCTGCTTCCGTGCCTCGCGCTATGGCCGCGGCGAGCAGCAGGAAGGCGACTACATCAACTGCCCGATGAACCGCGCAGAATACGGCGCGTTCGTGGAAGCCCTGACCACCGCAGAGCGCATCGACCTGCACGCGTTCGAAAAGCCCACGCTGGAAAGCGGCGCGGGCGTGCGTGCGGGCAAGGGCAAATTCTTCGAAGGCTGCCTGCCCATTGAAGTGCTTGCCCGCCGCGGCCACGACGCCCTGGCCTTTGGCCCCATGCGCCCTGTGGGGCTGACCGACCCGCGCACCGGCAAACGCCCCTACGCCGTGGTGCAACTGCGGCAAGACAACCTCGCCGGCACGCTCTACAATATGGTGGGCTTCCAGACCAACCTCAAATTTGGCGAACAGCGCCGGGTCTTCCGCATGATTCCCGGGCTGGAAAACGCCGAATTCGCCCGCTACGGTCAGATGCACCGCAACACTTTCCTGTTTTCCCCTGCGTTGCTGCGCCCCACCCTGCAATTCCACGCCCGCGACGACCTCTTCTTCGCCGGGCAGATCACCGGCGTGGAAGGCTACGTCGGCAACATCGCTACCGGCCTGCTTGCAGGCTGGAATGCCGCCCGCGTGCTCCACGGCCAGCCCCCCCTGGTGCTGCCGCAGGAAACCATGTTAGGTGCGCTCTGCCACTACATCACCCACGCCTCGGAAGCCGACTTCCAGCCCATGAAGGCCAACTACGGCATTTTGCCGCCGCTTTCCCGCCGCATCCGCAACAAACGGGAACGCTACGCTGCCTACGCCCGCCGCGCCCTGGAGGCATTGGATGGTTTCCTCGCACAGGCGCGCTGATGTTATAATGCACGCGCCTCAACAGGAGGCCCTACCATGCCCTGGATGTATTACCGCTACCCCAACCCCGGCACGCTCCGGCTGACCGGCAGTGACCGCTTTGCCTTCCTCGACAGCCTGACGACCAATCGGCTGGATGCTCTGACGCGCACCGAGGCCATCATCACCGTGCTGACCAACGCAGCCGGGCGCATTCTCGACGTCCTCATCGTGCTGGAAAGCGACCACGAGAGCCTGCTGGTACTGACCCTGCCGGGGCGAGGCGAAACCACCCTGACCTACCTGCGCAACCAGTTGGAAGCCACGTCGGCAAGCGTGCCGTTAGCCTCGCTGCGAAAAACCAGCCGCCGCTATGCCGCGGAGGTGCACGACGAATCCCGCCTCTGGGACCAGGCCATCCTGCTCCCAGGGGAAGGCACTTTACCGCCGGGGCTGCAACCGCCCCAGGAACCCGGCCATACCCAGCGCTTCCCCAACGGCTCGGCCGCCATTTCCCTCCCTGGCGTCTTGGGCGGGGGGCTGTTGCTGCTCCACCCCAAAGGCGTCACGGTCATGATGCTGGCCCACACCCGGCTGCTAAGCCCCGAAACTTACACTTACGAGCGGGTGCGGCGGGGCATTTTAGGCCCCGACACCGAACTCACCGCCGAGTTTTCGCCTTTTGAAGTGGGGCTGGCGCCGTGGATTGACGTCAGCAAATCCAACTTCCCCGGCCGCACCATGTTGGCCTATGCCGCGCGGCAACCCGAACGCGGCCGCACCATCGCGGGCATTCGGCTGGCTTCCCCGGTCATGCTTCCGGCAGCCATCCGCCACGGCGAAGAGCAAATCGGCCACCTGACTTCGCTGGCGACCACACCCCACACCGCCATCGCTCTGGCCGCCATCCGCCGCCCCTTCCACCGGCCGGGCACCCAAGTCACCGTCCACACCACCACTGGCGCGCGGGAGTACGAAGCCCCTGCCACCGTCACCGCCCTCCCCATCCCCGAGATTCCCGAAACCTCATGAACCCATCCCTGGAAGCCGCGTGCGCCCAACCGCTCTCCCCTTTGGCGCGGCAAGGCGTTGCCGAATTCAACCGCGGGGCCTATTTCGAGGCCCACGAAGCCTTCGAAGCCGCGTGGCAGGCAGAAAGCGCGCCAGTGCGCGAAATGTATCAGGCGCTGGTGCAGGCCGCGGCGGTGTGCCTGCACCTGAAACGCGGCAACCTGACCGGCGCACGCAAGGTACTCAAGCGGTGCGAGGGGCACCTGGAAACCCTCCCGCCGCGCTGCCAGGGCATTGAAATTGCAACCCTGCACGCGGCGCTGCTCCCGCTGGTGGAGGCTGCCCGCGCCAACGCCGCCGCTGGCCGCCCTCTCACCGAGGGGCTGACCTTCCCTCGCCTCGCGGCAACGCCGCCCCAGTCCTTTGCAGGTAAAGTAGCCCTGGTCACTGGTTCAGGGCGCGGCATCGGGCGCGCCATCGCGCTGCACTTTGCCCGCCGCGGTGCCGATGTGGTCGTCAACTTCTTCCGCAACCGCGCCCCCGCCGAAGAAACCGCAGACCAGATTCGCGCGCTGGGGCGCAAAGCCCTGGTGGTCAAAGCCAACGTCGGCGAAATTGCCGACCTCGACACCCTCTTCGAGGCCACGGAAAAGGCATTCGGCGGGTTAGATATTCTGGTACACAACGCGGCTTCGGGCTACAACCGCCCGGCCATGCAGCAAAAGCCCCGCGGCTGGGACTGGACCATGAACATCAACGCCCGTTCGTTCCTGTTTGCCGCCCAGCGCGCCGCGCCGCTGATGGCTGCCCGCGGCGGCGGGGCGATGGTGGCGGTTTCCAGCCCTGGCTCGGTGCGGGTGCTGCCCGAATATGTCGTCGTCGGGGCAAGCAAAGCCGCGCTGGAAGCCATTACACGCTACCTCGCGGTGGAGTTGGCGCCCCAGGGCATTGTGGTCAACGCAGTTTCGCCGGGCGTGGTGCTGACCGACGCCCTCAAGCATTTTGCCACGTTTCGCGGGAACGACATCATCGGCGAGGTGGAAGCCGCCACCCCCGCGGGGCGGCTGGTCACGCCCGAAGATGTAGCCGCGGTGGTCGGTTTCCTCTGCACCCCGGAAGCCGCCATGATTCGCGGCCAGGTGATTTGGATTGACGGCGGTTATAGCCTTCCCATGCGCACGGCACAAGAAGCCTCATGAAACGGCATTTCTTTTCCACCACCTGGAAACACTGGGCCACCGCTTTGCTGTTCGCCCTGGCCGCGGCCTTCGGCACGTGGACAGCCTACCAGACCCGCGCCGAAGACTGCCCCACGGCGCTCATTGCCGGTGTCAACGCCCTCCGGACTTCCCACGGCCTGCCCCCCTACACCCCCAATCCCATCCTGATGGCCGTCTCACAGGCACATAGCGACTACCAGGCGTCAATTCAAACCATGACCCACATCGGGCCCGACGGCTCACACCCGCGGGACCGGGTGCGGGCTGCAGGCTACGGCGCAGGGCACACCATTTTCGTTTCCGAAAATATTGCCTGGGGCTACTATCAGACCCCCGCGTCGGTCATCCAGATGTGGACGGGCGACCAACCCCACTGGAACACCATGATGGGGCCCAACTACCGCGATATCGGCGCGGGCTGCGCCACCGACAGCCGCGGGGCCACTTATTACACCATCGACGCCGCCTACTACATCGGGGAAGGCTCCCCGCCCACCGTGCCCCCAGGCGGCACACCCTACCCCACCGCCACCGTGGTGCTGCCGGTCGCACCCTACATCCGCGCCACGCCCAACGCCGACGGCTCCATTATCCACATCGTGCGCTATGGGCAGACGCTTTCCGGCATCGCCTACGTTTACAAAGTGCCCATTCAGGATCTGCTGCGCTACAACCACCTCACACTAAACAGCACGCTCTATGTGGGTCAAAAAGTCATTGTGAGGCCACCCCAAATCACCGCCACGCCGACCGAGACGCCCACAATCACGCCCACACCCACGGCCACTGGCACGGCCACGCCTTCGCCCACCGCCAGCGCCTCGCCCACGGCCACAGCCACCCTGTGGGTACCGCTTTCCCCTACCCCCGGCGGCACCCCCACCCCCGCAGGCGACAGCACGGCTCCGCATTCCCTGGTGTTGCTGCTGGGCATCGTGGGCGGCGCATTGTTGATGGGCATGGCCTACATCGGCTTACAATTCCTGGTGAAGTGGTTTGGCTAACACTCTTTCGCCAAAGCGCTTTCCAGGCCGAAAAGGGGGTATCTCATCACAGCCCCAGGTACGCGCCAAGAGCAGTCGTCAGAATGACCAGCACGGTAAACAACGCACCCTTTTTCACGAAATCCATCGGCTTGTATTCGCCCGGGCCCATGAGGAAGACGTTGACCTGATAGGTGGGCGAACTGAAAACGTTGGAAGCCCCCAACGCCGCCACTACCGCCGCGGCCCGCGGGTCAGCGCCAATGTGGGCTGCCGTTTGAATTGCCAGGGGAATCGTCACGACTGCTGCGGTGACGTTAGAAGTCAGATGCCCCACCACCGCGGCGACCACGGCAATGAGCAAATAAAGCCAAAACGCGCTGTGCCCGCCGAGGAAACCACCCAGCAGGTGCCCCACGGCTTCCGAGGTGCCGCTGTGCACCATGGCCGCGCCCAACGGCAACATACCGCTGATGAAAATGAGCACCTTCCACGAAATGGCGTGGTAGGCTTCTTCCATCGTCAGCACGCCGAGCAGAAGCAGCAGCGTGGCCCCGCCCACCGAAGCCGCGCCCAACGGCAAAAGGTGGAAACCCACCGCAGCCAGCGCCAGCACCGTGACCACCGCCGTCACCGTGGCCTTGAACACGGAAAGCGTGTTTCCGGCTTCTTCCAGGGTGGTTTTTTCCAGCACGATGAAGTTGTCGTCCTCTTCCAGCGCGGCAATGCGGTCGGCGCGTCCATGCACCAGCAGCGTATCGCCGAATTCCAGTTTGTGCCCGGCAAGGTGGTGGTGCAGGGGCTTGCCCTTGTGGTCAATGGCAAAAATGCGCAAGCCGTAGCGGTTGAAGAAATCGGTTTCGGCAACAGTTTTGCCCTGCAGCCATGCCCGCGGGGCAAGCGTCACCTCGGCCATCTGGAAGCCTTCGCGGAGCAGGTTGGGCGGGAAGGCTTCCACTTCGGGGAGAATTTCCAACCCACAGGCAACCGCAGCGGATTGCACAGCCTGATCATCGCCCCGCAAAAGCAAGCGGTCGCCCGCCTGAAGCACCGTTTCGGCGGTGGGCGGCGGCAAAAAGTCTTCGCCGCGGCGAATGCCGATGACATAAACACCATGGCGGGCGCGCAGGCCGCATTCCTGCAGGCTCAACCCCGCCAGCGGCGAATCGGCACGCACCACGGCCTCATGGAGCACCCTATCCAGCAGGTAAGCGCGGATGAGGGCATCGCTCTTCTGCAAAATGTCCTCATATTCCGGCTGGCGCTGGGGCAACAGGACGTTTTTGAGCGCCACCATCAACACAATGGCCAACACCACGCCGGGGAGAATCAGCGGGGCCTGTTCAAAAATCTTGAACTGCGGCAGGGCAGCCGAGCCCAGAAATTCGTTCATGATGATGGTGGGCGTTGCGCCGATGAGCGTCACCATGCCACCGATGATGGTACCCATGCCCAAGGGAAAAACCAGCCGCGAGGGCGAAATTTTGGTCTTGCGGCTGGCGCTCATCACCGCGGGCAGTAGCACCGCAGCGGTGCCGATGTTGACCATAATGGCCGAAAGGGCCGCCGCTGTGCCCATCACAATGGCAATCAGCGCCGATTCGTTCCCTTTGGCAAGGCCAACCAGTTTGTCGCCAAGCCAGCCCGCCGCCCCGCTGCGCTGCAACGCGCCGCCGATGATGAACAGGCCAAACATTGCCATCACAGCGTTGCTGCTGAAGCCTGCAAAGGCTTCTTTCCAGGAAACCAGCCCGGTCGCGCCCAGAGCAAAGAGCACGCCCAGGCCAATGATTTCCGGGCGCAACGCTTCGGTGAGCAACAGCGCCATGGTCACCAGAATGATGAGGGAGAAAATGAGGATCTGCATGGCAAGCCTCGCGGAAAAGGGTGTCTATTTGGCTTCAGTGAGAAACCACAGAAAGCACAGAAGCGCCACAGAAAACACAGAAATTGGGTAATTCGTGAAGCGTCACCTCGTCAATCCGTGAGAAACCCACCGTGCCAAATTGACGATTCCTCTTTGTGTTCTTTGTTTGTATCTATTCAGCCTCAGTCAAGAAAAACCGCAGATTTTGCAGATTCCGCAGAAAAAACATCCACAGATTTCACAGATGAGCACAGATTGGGGCTAATTGGGCAAAAAATGCTGAAAAGCCCAATGCTCACTTCCGTTTCTTGGCGCCCTTGGCGTCATCTTGGTGCCCTTGGCGTCCTAAAATCCGTGCTCATCTGTAATTATCCGCGTTCATCCGCGGCCTGTTTTCCAATGGCTGAACAGTTACTTTCAAAACTGGCATATTTCTACCTTGCCCTCAAGCGGCACACCGTTGGCGAGGGTGTTGGTGACGGTGCCCCACTCGGCGGCTTTTTCGTGCAGGTAGCGAAGTTTCTCGGGCGGCGCGTCGCTTTCAAGGTAAAGAGTATAGCGTATTTCTACCAGGCCGGGCGGCACATTGCGGCGGGTTCCTTCCACCTTCACGCGGGCGTCTTTTAATTCAATGCGCATTTTCTTGGCAAGGGTCTGCACATTGGTGAGCAGGCACGTGCCCAGGGCGCTGAGCAGGGTTTCGGCAGCGTTGGGGCCGGCTTCCCCGCCGCCGCGCTGAATGCTCACGGTGAAGGTGTGCTCGCGAACATGCGCCGTGGCGCTCACGGCATCGTTGCGCGCCACGGTCACGGCGTAGTGTTGGGTTTGGTTCTTGAAATTGGTTTTGACGCTCATGGCACCTCAAATCGTTACTGCCCGCGATGAGGTCCAAACAGGGCGCGGGCTTTTTCTTCATCCACGCGGCAGCGGTCGGGGTCTAAAATTTCAAAGGGGTTGTGGCTCACGCCGTCCACCAGAATGCCGGGCGAGGCGCGCATGTTGTAGCGCTGCGCGATGGCAACGCCCTCGTCGGTTTCCAGCGGAATGCGGGTGTAGGGGATGCCGCGCTCGTCCAGGTATTGCATGATTTTGCGGCTGCGACGGCAGCGCCGCGCCGGAAGGATGACGATGCGGTGGGGGAATTGCTCTGTGCTCATGGGGCTTGAACCTCATCAAAGGGAAACCGCAGATTACGCAGATTTCGCAGAAAAATCTGCGCTAATCTGTGGAATCTGTGGTTTTTCACCCACAGATTCCACAGATTCACGCCGTGATTTTACTCCACGCTGTGGTCGGAGACGATCAGCACGGGGCAGGGGGCGTGTTTGCTGACATTCTCCGCCACGTAGCCCAAAACCACATCGTAAATCGTCAGGCGGCTGTGGGAGCCCATGACGATCATTTTGGCGTGGCGTTCTTCGGCGGTCTGCACGATGGGCGGGTAAATTTGCCCGCGGCGACCTTTGCGAATGAGCCCTTCCACCTCCAGCCCTTGCCCGCGCAGTTCTTCTACCAAGTTGGCAAGGGCTGGCTGGGCGGCGCGCATCCCAAGACCGCGGCCGACCACGCTCAGCACGATGAGTTTGGTCTTCTGTTCTTTTGCCAGCGAAGCCGCTACGTGGATGGCTTTTTCCGAGGCGGGCGAGAAGTCGGTCACCAGCAGGATGGGCCCTTCCTTGCCGTTGGCGGCTTGCTCGGGCGTGTGGGAAACTGCAATCACGGGGCAGGGGGCGTGCTTGATGACGTGTTCGGTCACGCTGCCCAGCACCACGTCCCAGATGGAGCGGTTGCTGTGCGAGCCCATGACGATGACATCGGCTTCCACCTCTTGCGCCGCGGCAACGATTTCCTCCGCGGGGTCTCCTTCGCGCACCATTTCGGTCACGGCTACACCCAAATTGCGCAGGTCGGCGATGTCTTGGTGCAGGTGGGCGCGCTTTTCGGCTTCCAGCTCTCTGGTTTCCTTCTTCTGCAAAGCCTCCCATGCTTCCTCGGAAACGCCCGCTGGTTCTTCCGTTGCCCAAAGCGGCTCTTCAATCGGCTCCAGCACGGTCAGCACCCAAAGGTGCTTGCCGCTGTTGCCCTTGGCGAGGTCGGCGGCGACCTTCTTTGCCATTTCGGCGTGGGGCGAAAAGTCGGTAGCGAACAAGATGCGCCTGAACATTTCAAGCCTCCTTCGCGGCCAAAGCGCGGGCGGCTTCCTCTTTGGTCACGGCGCCAAAATAGCGCCGCACCCACGGTTCCAGTTTCAGGTAGCCGATGAGGAAGACAATCTGGAAGATGGGCAATGTGGCCGCCGGGATGGCGACCAGCGGCGAGAAAGCCGCCGTAGCCAGCGCGATGGCCGTGCCGTTGTTTTTGCCGGTGCTGGCAAACACAATGCCCATGTGATCTTCATAACTCAGGCCGCTTTTCCGGTCAAGCCATGTGATGACGGCCAAAGTGACCGTGACGAACAGCAGGTTGGGTACAATCAGCCATACCATCAGCTGCCACTTCTTCACCAAAATGCCCGCCTTCATGAAGAAAATCATGAAGATGATGAGGAACATGCTCACCAGGGTGATGCTGGGGAACAGCGGGGCAATTTTGCGGAAGCCCTTTTCGCCCAGGGTGCGAATCAGCCCCAGGCGGGTCAGGTAGCCCAGCACCATCGGCAAAATCAGCACGGTGAGGATGGCGTGCATCAGCAGCCCCATCGGCACAGGGACGTGGAACGACCCGCCGAGGATGCCCAACCAGAACGGGATGGCGGCAATGGCAGCGACGAAACTGGTCGCCACGGCCACCGTGGAGAGTTCCAGGTTGCCGCCGGCCAGGCCGGTATAGCCGATGCTCATACTGGAACAGGGTACGACCATCACCAGCAGGAAGCCGAAGCCCACCTGCGGGTCGTGCAAAAAGGCTTTGCTCATCAGGAAGCCGAACAGCGGCGCCCAGAGGAAATTGTAGAGCAGAGTCAGCCCCAGCCCTTTGAGGTTGCGCGCTGCTTCCACCAGGGCTTCCAAACGAATGTTGACCATCATCGGGTAAATCATCAGGAAGACGATGACGGTGATGAGGGTTTTTAGCGTGGGGGCATGGGCTTTGGTGAAAGGCGCGTTGAGATAGCCCAGCACCCACCCCACGGCAATGGCCACGGTGACGTACCACAGCATGTATTTTTTCAGGTGTTCCTGAATTTTCTTCAACATAGGGGCCTCCAGGTTTAAGGGTCAGGTGATTGGGAAATTGGGGCGTTGGGGCTTTGCGAAACCTGGAGGTGAGCGTTTGATCCAGCCGCCGAGGTTACAGAGGCAGCCGTGTGACAGGGATTCGAGCACAAGGCAACGCATTGGAAATATCCTTGAAAACCACGCACGGTGTAGCATCTACGCTCATTGGCGAGGGCTGTAGTTGTTAGCGTAAGAGCATCAGGTATTGAACACCTATCACGATGAGAATGGGTGCTACGAGCAGGCTGATGATGCGGTTGAGTTTCGGTGTCCAATAACGGCGCACGAACAGCGCCGTCAGGCTGATGACGATGAACTCATACGCGCCCAAACTCAATTCCATCGGCGTAAAGAATTTGCCCATCGCGATCTGGGCAAGGATGGCCGCCCACGCGGCAGTTACCACCCCCAAGGAACCCAACGCGTAAGCCCGTTTGGGGTGATGCCCCAACGCCCAGTTGTAAATTGGCACTGTGAAGGGTTTGCCGCCAGCGGAAAGCAGGCCGGTAAGGAAACCGCCACCAAACGATACTGGCGCAAGCCACGCAGGATGAGCAGGGTCTTCGCGCTCGGGCACGGGCTTCACGAACAGCAACCGCACGCCGACCAGGATTGCGTAAATACCCAGCAACACCAGCAGGGCGATGTCGGAAAGCGCGAATTCCAACAACCGCCCCAGCAGCGCGCCGATGCCGCTGGAAATGATGATGAGCGCCCAATCCTCACGCACCGAGGTCAGCACATCGGTTTGCTCCAGCGAAAGCAGCAGCGCGGCGACGCTGAGTACAACCAGGTTCACAGTGATGGCTTCGTGGATGGGCAAGCCCATCAGATTAACCAGCAAAATGACGAGGAAGAAGCGGTCCACCCACGAGCGGATGGACGCCGTCACGGTGCCCACGATGAGGCCGGTGATAAGACCTTTGACCAGCAGCATAATGAGCGCTTGCATCGTCATGGCACGCTATCCTCCTTATTGAGAAAGGTATTTTTCAGTCTGAGAAAAATGAAACACAGGAAGCACAGAAGCCCACCAAAAACACAGAAAAGGAATTGGTGAAGCCTCACTTCAACATCTGTTGGTGTTGGTGGTCGCAATTAAGGAGCGTCTACTCGTGGTGATGCCCCTTGTCTTTGCCGTGATCTTTGCAGGGAGTGTAGCCGCGCAGGCGTCCGGCGAGGTAGGCTTCCACCGCCGAGTGCACGGTGCCCTGCGCGCCGGTGACAACCTCAATGCCGTAGCGGGTGAAAAAGTCCACCGCGCGCGGCCCCATCCCGCCGGTGAGCAAGACGTCCACGCCCAGTTGTTTGATGAGTGCAGGCAGTTCGCCCGGGCTGTGCCCGCCTGCCCCCGGGTTGGGGATAGCCTGAACAGACGCAATTGCGCCGTTTTCCACAGTAACGATGGTGTAGTACGGGCAACGCCCGAAGTGATGGCTGATCATGCTCTCCAGCCCTTGCGGGGTTTCGGATGTCACGGCGATTTTCATGGTACCTCCTGAAAATTCATTCCAAAACCGGAATGGTATAAACGCAGAAAAAACCGCAGATTTCGCAGATTAACACCGATTTGCTTGTCGTCAGCAAAAAATCTGCGGAATCTGTGGCTCCCTACCAATCGCACTTGCGCGGGCCGCAGGGCTTGCGCGACATGCCTTCCATGCCATCCAACGCATCCAGCGCAGCAGCAGTGTCGGCAAGGGCATCCAGCAGTTCGGCCACCCGGCGGCAACGCAGGTGGTAAATTACTCGCGTCCCATCTTTGGTCGTACGTACCAGGTCGGCGGCACGGAGCACCATCAGATGCTGGGAAACATTCGCCTGCGAGCGCCCTGTAATTTCCATCAAATCGCGCACACAGCGCGGGCTTTCCCGCAGAGCAAGCAGGATGCGCAGGCGCACAGGGTTCCCCAGCAGGCGGGCGAGTTTGACTGCACGCCCGTGCACTTTCATGGGAGGAGGAGAAACAGAAAAGCGTTCAGTCATTGTGGGTTTCAAAAATCCGCCGCAACGCAGCCACGGTTGGAGCGTTGCGAGAGGCCACTACTCGTCCGTTGACTTCCAGTCGCGGCAACGTGAGCGGGTTGAAGCGAGCAAGGGACGAAACATCGTTGATTTCTTCAACCACGAGTTGCGCTACGGTGGTCAGCGCTGCTTCCAAAAGCCGCTCCCGCAAACGCTGGTAGCGGCGACATGCGGGAACACCATAAAGTCTGACATGCAAGGTTGCCATCTTATTCATTCCACTTTTGGAATGTTATCGCGGCACGGAAAAGGCGTCAAGGTTTTTACAACCACAGAGCGCATGTTAACTGCTCCTCAGGAAGGCCAGTTCCCCCCTCACTTATCCAAAGGCACCACTTTGATCGCAATGCCCCGGTCGCGCAGGGCATCGAGCACACTCGCCGGTGGCACTGCCGTTTCCTGCGGCACCGCGCCCGGACGCACTTCGCCGTGCACCTGCGCAATCAGCATGGCCGAAGCATGCCACCCTGTCAGGCGTTCCATCGCCCGGAAGCCGGTGGCTTCGTCATAATAATCCAGCACGTCCACCACCACTTCGGCTTCCTGCCCGCCGCGCCTGCCGCGGCCAATGGCGTGGATGACAGCCAGGTCGCGCAAGCCCTCCGGCGCAGTGATTTTCGGCGCCAGCAGCGCATGGTAGAAATCCCGCGGCTTCAGGGTGCAATCGCTCACCTGCATGGGGGTTTCCGAAAACAAGCCCAGGGTTTTGTAGGCTAAAAACCACTCGTAATGCCCCGGATAGCGCAAGGTCTTGTTGATGTAGGTCTGCAAACGCCCCTGGAAAGTCCACGGCGCGGTGGAAGCGCCGCCGGTGGTGATGAAGGCTTCCAGTTCGCCCAATGGGGGAATTTCCAGCCGCTCGTATTGGGTCAACCCTTCGACCTCGGTCAGTTTGCCGTCGATGAGCAGCGTCGTCGTGCCGTCGTATTCGTTGGTCAGGCCGTTGATGTGGAAGGTAAGGGCATAGTTCCACGGCGGTTCGGGGTGCTGGGGCAGGCCGCCGTCGTAAATGCGCACCTCTCTCGGTTCGTCGAAAGCCTCTACAAGGTACGCGCCGATGGTGTTGATCAGGCCAGGCCCCATGCCGCAATCGGGCACGATGCTGATGCCCGCCTGCCGTGCCTGCTCGTCCAGCGCCAACTGGGCAAAGACGGTTTGGGTATGGCCGCCGATATCGGTCATGTGGGTGCGGCTGGCGATGGCCGCCTGCGTGACGCCCAGGTTGAAGAAATAGGGCACCGCGCTGAGCACGCCGTCGGCAGGTTCCAGCAGGCGGCGGAGGGCGGCCTGGTCGGCAGCGTCCACCACCGCGGGGACGGCCACCTCGCGCCCCACTAAGGTGTTGATGCGGGCGGCGCTGCGCTCGGCCTGTGCCCAATCGGCGTCGGCCATCACCACCTGGGCAGCCTCGCCGTGCAGGGCAAAATCGTAACCGGCCGCCGTGCCCTGGCGACCGGCCCCCAAAACGACATAACGGTACGACATTGTCTTCCTCCTACGGGGCCAGAAAACGGCTCAACAGCGGGTGCACCCGCTCAGGTTGCTCAATATGGGGCAGGTGCCCTGCTTCGGGAATCTGCTCTACGGTCACGTGCGGCACCAGCATCCGCAGCACCTCGGCCTGTTGAGGCGGCACGGTGGCGTCGTGCTCACCCCACAATGCCAGCACGGGCACCAAAGCCCGGCCTAAAGCCAGGAAGGCCTCTTCGTGAGTGCCCAACATGCCCATCCGCACGCTGCGGTGAATGGCGCGGAAAAAGCCCTCATCCATGAACGCCCGATAGATGGCGGGCAGGCTGGAAGGCATCCGCTCAGGGCGGTAGAAATCGTGCCGCAGGCCCTCGCTGAGCACCTGACGCCCCTTGAAACACAAGACCCACTCCCCCACCCCCGGCAGCGCCAGCAAGCGCGCTTTCCAATCCATCGGCACGCCTGCCACGACGGGGTCAATCAGCGCCACCGCGCGGGTGCGCTGGGGGTAACGGCCGGCAAAGGCTGCCGCAATGGGCCCGCCCATGGAAAGCCCCACAATGCCCAGCGGCTGCCGCAAAGGGATAGCCTCAACCAAGGCATGCAATTGCCGGACATAGCATTCCAGGCCATAGTCACAATCCTGGGGGCTTTCCGGGCGCGCCGAGCGGCCACGGCCATAGAGGTCGTAGCGCAGAACGCGAAAACCGGCTTCGGCCAGATGCTCGAACGTGCCATCCCACACACAGGAAGGCACCGAGAAGCCATGAATCAACACCACCGGCGGCCCGCTTTCAGGGCCAGCCAGTTGATACCAGGTTTTGCCCGCGGGCAACGTTGCCCAGCGGCCTTCGGAAGCAGGGGACATGCTCGCACCGCCGGAGAGGGAAGGGTGAATTGGTTACATGGTTACATGGTTGCCTGGTTACGTGGTTACAGAGTTACCTGGTTGGCGGGTTTCCAGGCCGGTGAGCACCCGCTCGCCTGTGAGCGGGAAGTCGTGATACCACACACCCACCGCCTGACGCATGGCATGCATCACCGCGGAGGCAATCGGCAGGAAGGGCATTTCGCCCATGCCGCGCGCGCCATACGGCCCGCGCGGGTCGGGGAATTCCAAAATCAGGGGGCGAATACGCGGGGGAATATCCTTGACCGAGGGAATGAGGTAGGTCGAGAGGCGGTCGGTCACAACATAGCCATCTTTCTGGATGAAGTTTTCGACCAGCGTCCAGCCCAGCGCCTGCACCACGCCGCCCTCGATCTGGCCTTCCACCTGCTTGGGGTTGACCGCCCGGCCAACGTCGTTGCCCAGAATGACATCGAGCACCCGCACCTCGCCGGTCTCGGTGTCCACTTCCAGCGCCACCGCCGCGGCCACGTAGCCATAAGCAAAATTCGGTTCAGCAAAGCCAGTGGCTTCGTCGAACGGCGTGGTCGGCGGGGCTTTGTAAACGAATTCCACCGAAACCGGCCGCTCGCCCGCCCGCCAGCGCCACAGCGCCCGCTCGGCCGCGCCCTTGACCGCGTGCCCGGCCATGAAAGTCAGGCGGGAAGCCGACGCGCTGCCTGAATTTTCGGTGAAGGCGGTGTCGGAGACGCGCATTTCCACCTTTTCGGGGGCAATGCCCAGGGTTTCGGCGGCAATTTGCAGCATGGCGGTGTGGTGCCCCTGGCCCACTTCCGCCCCCGCGATGGACACCACCGCGTGCTCGATTTCGTCATCGCCGGTCAGTTCCACCTTCGCCCAACTGTTCTCGGGGAAGCCGAAAGAAAAGCCAACGTTCTTGAAGCCCGCGGCAAAGCCAATGCCGCGCTTAATGTGCGGCTTCGGAAGACCGCCCCAGCGGGGCCAGGCCGTGTCGTCCGCATCTTCGGGGCGATACCAGCCCTGCGGCTCCTTGCGCCAGCCAGCGGCCTTGGCGGTCTCCTCAATGACCTGAGCGATGCTCACGCCCGGCGGCACCGGCGTGCCCACCGACATCAGGCTGCCTTCCCGCAGCACATTGCGCAACCGAAGTTCCACCGGGTCCATGCCCAGGGCTTCGGCGAGTTTGTTCATCTGCATTTCGGCCACGAAGTTACCCTGCGGCCCGCCGAAGCCGCGGAACGCGCCGCCCGGCACGTTGTTGGTGTAAACCGCGTAGCCGTCCACCCACACATTCGGGATTTCGTAGGGGCCGGTGCAGGTGATGACGGCGTTGCCCAGCACCTTGTTGCTGGTGTACCAGTACGCGCCGCCGTCGGCAATCAGTTCCACCTGTGCAGCAATGACCTTGCCCTCTTTGGTCGCGCCCCATTTGGCACGCATGAAATACTGGTGGCGTTTGTGGTGGCCAATGATGGATTCTTCGCGGCTCCAGATGATTTTGACAGGGCGGTCGATGCCGCGCTGGTGCAGCCGCCAAACGGCTAAGGCGAGCACGATCTGCACCGACATATCCTCCCGTCCGCCGAACGCGCCGCCAATGGCCGGGTAAATCACGCGGATTTGCTCTTCGGGCAATTGCAGCGCGTGGGCAATCTGCTCGCGGTCTTCATGCGTCCACTGCCCGGCGACGTACACCGCAATGCGGCCTTCCTCGTCGATGAATGCCACGCCTGCTTCCGGCTGCAGGTAAGCGTGCTCCTGGGGCGGCGTGTGGTATTCGCCTTCCACAATGACGTCGGCCTGGGCGAAGGCGGCTTCCACATCGCCCTTGCGGATGCGGTCGTGGGTAAAGATGTTGGTGCCGAGTTCGGGGTGCACCAGCGGGGCATCGGGCTGCATGGCTTCCCGCGGGTCGGTCACGACTGGCAGGTCTTCGTATTCCACCCGGATGAGGTCGCGGGCGCGGGCCGCGATTTCCTCGGTTTCGGCCACCACTACCGCGACCTGGTCGCCCACAAAGCGCACCCTGTCGGCGTAAGGCTTGTTAGAGCCAGGCCCGCAGAGCACCGGCTGGTCGGGTTCCATCAAGCCGTATTCGTTGTTGGGCACATCTTTGGCGGTGAACACGCCCAACACGCCGGGCAGCGCCTCCGCGGCAGAGGTATCAATGCTCACGATGCGCGCGTGGGGCCTTCCGGCGAACAGAATTTTCATGTAAGCCATGTTGGGCAGGTCAATGTCGGCAGGGAAGAGCGCCCTGCCGGTCACTTTATCAGTGGCATCAATGCGGCGCAGGGATTGACCGAGGGTGTTCATGGAAAACCTCCGAAAGAGTGAGGATGAGGTTCGAGGGGTGGAGGGAGGTAAGGAAGGTAATTGGAGGGATTGGGGGATTGGGGGGATTGGGGGATTGGGGGAACGGAGGTCACTGGGGAGCGCAAATCCTCCATCGCTCATTGGCGCTTCGCGATTCGCTCCGCTTCGCGACTCAACAGCCGCCGCAAAATGGCAATCGCCGACGCATACGTCGGGTCCATGCCATAATACGAAAGGCTGCCTGCGCCCAGGTTTTTGCCTTTGCTCAGAGGCGTATCCGAAGCGTAATGGATAATGCCCAGGTCGAAGGGCATCCGCTCAGCCGAAAAATGCACGATTTCGTCGCGCGGATAGCGTTTTGGGCGCACCATTTCGTAAACAGCCGAGAGATAAGGCCCGGCTTCCATTTCAATGTCGGTGTAACCTTCACGGTAGAAAACGCCCATGTAACCCGCAGTTTGCAAAAAAGTACCCCGTACCGTGACGGCTTTCTGGTTGTCGAGCACCGTGCCGTAAACCAGGTAAGGGCTGACATCGTGGGCGCTGAACGCGTTGGGGAAAAGGTAAGTGTTGCGGGAGTGCTCGTCGTGCACCACGTTGGGGATCATCACGTCGCCAATCGCGCCGTTGAGCGTCGCGGCCTTGCCCATGATATACACCCCGCGCACTTCACCCACCCGCTCAGCCACCTGGGAAAGCACATGATAAGCCGCCAGCCCCAAGGGATAGTCGATGTTGAGAATGAACGCGTCGCTCTCTGCAAGCACATCCCACGGCAGGTCACGCAGCCGCGGGTCCACAAACTGCGGCTTCAACCGGCAGATTTCCACGACCTGGGCTTCGAGGTCAAAACTATGCTCCGAGGGAATGCGGGCAATGCCCAGCGACGCTTCATGCGCCAGTTGGCCCGCGCGGGTGTGGCGTCCTTCGGGGGTGTGCTGATATTTCTTGAGGACGTAGTAGAGGAAATTCTCCCGGCTGGAAGGCATCGCGCCCCGCTGAATGGCTTCCCACTCGTGCTGCAAGAGTGGGTCACCCGAAGCCTCGACAAAAGTCAGCAGGGTTTTCGCATGGCGCAGCGCATAGCCGGAAAGCAAATTCGGCAGGCTGTGCGGGTTGCTGGAAACAAAATACACCGGTCGGGAAAGCACATCAGGGGCGTGCTCTTCCACCCGGTCCCACCAGGCGTAGGTTGCCCGACGATATTCATTGAGCGAGCCGCTCAACAACTGCACGAAAAAGCGCCGCTTATGCTGGCGCGCCAGCCGCAGGTTGGGCAAAAAAGCCTCGCCCCACACCTGCCGCAAACGCTGCAAGTCGTCCACGCTCATGCGCAGCGCCTCGGCCAGCGCGTGATCCTCGGTCTGACCTTCCAGCAAATCGGGGGGGGCTTCCTGCAACAGCGCGTGAAGTTTGTTCCATTCAATCTGGTAAGCCGTCAACATGGGCACGACGTCGTCAATATCGGACCGGCTGGCGATATAACAGGCCAGGGTTTTTTCGCCATCCCAAAAACAGCGACGCCGACGGGCGCGTGCTGCCACCGTCTCCCAGGTTTCCACATCGCCCACCCCGTGGCGTAAAAACACCTGACGGCTCTGCCCCAACAACACCCGCCGCGCCTGCACAATGCACGCCGGCAAGCGCAAAATGCCGTAAATGAAGGCGTTCAGGTCAGGCGCCGGTTCTCCCGCGTGGGGGTGCAAGAGGGAATTCGTGCGCTGGTGCACTTCTTCCAGCGCACGCACCGGCACTTCGTCCGTGCTGCGGAGCAGGGAGTAATACGTTCGCAGATAAAGTTCAATCTCTTCCGAAGCCGTGCGCGGCACCGTGCGTTCCATGGGCTACCATTCCTCCTCATCCCGTCGGCGGGCGTTCATCGACCACGAAATCAGGCCCTGCACCACGCCCCACAGCGACCACAACACCGCCCACAGCGCCAGCACACCAAACACATACACACCCGCGTAAGGCACCGGGCCGGGCACACGCCACGCCGGAGGAATGGGCACCCAGCCGTGCGTCAGATCCATCCGCACCAGAGCAATGCCCCCCACCAGCGCCAGCAAAAACACCACCGCCCCACCCCATGCGCTGATCTGCCGCTGAGAAATCCGCTTGCGGCGACGCTGCGGGCGCTCAATATCCAGCGCCGTGTAAGGGGTAATGCCGGCAGCGCGGTACATCAGGGCATAGAGCGCCGAATACAAACCGTAAAAGAGCACCGCATACCCCACCGTGAGAATAAGAATAGCCCACGAAACCGGCAGGCCGTGAGGGCGGGCAGCCAAATCAGGGGGCACGGCAAACCAGTGGTACTGAGCGTTGTATTCCAGCGTCAGAAGGGCGGCAAAATAGGCCAACACGGGCAGCAACACAGCCATCACGCAGCCAATGCCTCCCCAGGCCGCGGGGCCACGCGTGCGCCTGGAAAACGAAGGAAGTTCCGGACGGTCGCCCGACGGGCGGTACATGCCCATGCTTGCCTCCTCTGCTCTCAAAAGCCGAAACGCTCGCGAGGGAAACCGCGGCGGGCGTTACGAAGCATCCTGGGCGGCTTTTTCCACCGCGCGCACAATCTTGTAATAGCCCGTGCAGCGGCACAGGTTGCCGCTCAGCGCGTGCTGAATGGTTTCCCGGTCGGGATGCGGATGCTCCTCCAGCAACTTCACGGTAGTCATCACAAAGCCAGGCGTGCAGAAACCGCATTGCACCGCGCCGGCTTCCACAAACGCCTGCTGCACCGCGTGCAATTTGCCATCCTGGGCAAGCCCCTCGACGGTCACCACTTCCCGGCCATACGCCGCCGGCGCAGGCACCAGGCAACTGAGCGTTGCCACGCCATCTAAAAACACCTCGCACGCGCCACACTCGCCCTCGGCGCACGCCTCTTTCGGGCCGGTAAAGCCCACTTCTTCGCGCAGCAACCGCAGCAGGCTCTTGCGGAAACCGCCTTCCAGGCTCACTTCGCGCCCATTCACCCGCAGGCGGATGGGCGTATCTTCGGTGAGCACCACGGTTTCGGGCAGCGGTTTGGGTTGAGGGCGGGTTTTGCCCCACAGTAGCGGCGGCTTTTCAGGGAAGTCTTCGGCCTCGCGCCCCTCGGCCAGGCGCTGCAAAGCACGCTTGACCAGCACAGCCACCATGCGGCGGCGGTAAGCCGCGGAAGCGCGCAAATCGTCGATGGGGCGGGCGGCCTCAGCCGCCAACCGTGCCGCCTCGGCGACAGTAGCCTCATCCAGCCGCTTGCCCCGCAAAAAGGCTTCAGCCTCGGGGGCGCGGATGATCGTCGGGGCCACCGCGCCAAGGGTAATCTTCGCCTCTTGCACCACCTCGCCTTCCAGCGCGAGCACTGCCGCCGCGCTCACCACCGAAATCACCTGTGCCTTCCGCAAACCCATTTTGAGGAAAACGCCGCGCTGATTGGGCTGCATCGCCGGGAAGGCAATATCGGTCAGCATTTCATCGGGCGCCATCACCGTGCGACGCACACCGGTGTAAAACTCGCTCAGCGGCACGGTGCGCTCGCCGCGCACGGAACGCAGCGTGACCTGCGCGCCTAACGCCATGAGCGGCACAATCGTGTCGTTGGCCGGAGAAGCCGTGACCAGATTCCCCGCGATGGTGCCGCGGTTGCGGATCTGCGGTGACCCTACCCCAAAACTGGCCTGCGCCAGGGGGAAGCCATATTGCCGCAACAGCGGCGAAACCTCGGCCTGGCTGTGCAGCACCGTGGGGCCAATGTGCACCCAACCATCTTTCAGCACAATTTCGTTCAGCCCGGGGATGCGGGTGACGTCGATCAAAACGTCCACGTTGGGGCGCACTTTCCGCTGCAATTCCAGCATCAAGTCGGTTGCGCCCGCCACGATACGCGCCCGCTCGCCGTGCTCGGCAAGGGCTTGCAGCGCGTCTTCAAGATTGGCGGCGAGGATGTAAGTTTTCCACATGGGGGCAACTCCGTGTCAGATGTTCCAGTGTCAGGTGTTCCAGTGTCAAGTGTTGAGGGGCGCTACTCCAGCAACCCTAACACCACGGGCAACAACTGTTTCTTGCGCGAAACCACGCCCTCGGCCATGCGGGTGCCGTCGGGAAGGCGCGGATAAGGCATATCGTTGAGCACCTCGGGCGGGTTGGCCAGCACCAGTCGGCTGGAGCCGCGCACCACATCGGTGACCATCAGAATAGCAAAATCCAGCCCCCGGCTGGTGCGCAACCGCTCCAACGCTTCGCTGATGGCCTTCAGGTGCTCATCCAATTGCACCAAACTGGTGACTTCAGCCTGAGCAATGGCGAAATGGAAACCACCGGCCTCGTACATCTTCAAATCGGTGGAAACCACTTCATCGGCAGAGCGGCTGGAAAGCCCCGCCCCGGCATCAAGCAGCGCCTCGCCAAACGACTGGACAGTTTCGCCTTCCAGCGGGCTGCCCATGATGAACGTCCAGCGCGCCAGGCGTTCCGCGGCCTGACGGTCGCGCTCGGTGGTGGTAGGCGAGGTCAAAATCAAAGTGTCGGAAAGCAGCCCCGCCAGCAGCAGGCCGGCGATTTCCGGCGGTGCGCTCAAACCCGCCTCGGCAATGCGCTCAGAAACCAGCGTGCTCGTGCTGCCCACCACATCCACCGTGAAGCGAATGGGGGCCTTGGTATGCGGGTTACCCAACCGGTGGTGGTCGAGCACCTCCAGCAATTCGGCTTCTTCCAGCGCGCCAATGGCCTGCGAAGGCTCGTTGTGGTCCACCAGCACAATGCGCAGGCGCGGCGGGTTGAGCAAATCGCGCTGGCGGCAAACACCATGATAGCGCCCTTTGTCATCCACCACCAGGAAGAAGTTGTGCTCTTCGCGCAAAATCCGGTTGAGGGCGTCACGAATGTGAGTATCGGCGCGGAAACGGGGCACGCTGGTATCGCACGCTTCGGCTGCAGGGCGGGTGAGGAAATCGGCAATTTGCTGCCCGCTGCCGTCGGGCCGTGGGCCGACCAGACGCCCCAAAAAGTCGAACAGGCTGAGGCCGGTAATCAGGCCATAGGGCGTGCCGTCTTCGTTGACCACAGGTGCGACGCCACCCGTGCGGTTGGCAATGGCCCAGGCATCGCGCAAAGGCTGCGTGGGGGTCACCGTATCCATGCGGCGGGAAACCGCCGAAAAGCGCGGCGAGGCATCGGTGAGCAGTTTGGGTGGTTTGAGGCCCAGACGGTCCAGCGCCCAGGTGGTTTGGGGGTTGAGGGAACCTGCGCGCGCCGCGACAGCATTCAACCCATCGCGCTCGCTCAACAGCCACGCATACCCCACAGCCGACGCAATGGAGTCGGTATCGGGATTGACGTGGCCCACAACGTAAAGGGTGCCTTTTTTCATCGGTCACCTCGGCAAAACAGGGAGAAAAGCGCGGCCATTCACCGTGACAGAAACGCCCCGCGCCCGCCGGAAGCCACCGGACGAGGGCAGCCACAGAAATTCTACCACGGGAAGTCTTTCACAAAGCAAAAAAACCTGCCAGGCCCACAAGACCTGGCAGGTTGAAGGCAACGGCTTGCCAACCTTACTTCTGGGCTTTCTTCGCCCGCCACACCTTCTCGGGCGTGACCGGACCGCTTTCGACCGAAGCGCCCAGCGCGTTGTAAACCGCGTTCGCGACTGCCGGGGCCACGCCATTGAGCGGGTATTCCGAAACCGATTTCACACCAAAGGGGTGCGTGGCCTCGAAGGTTTCCACGAAAATGGTCTTCAGCCGCGGCATTTCGGGCGCCAGCGGCACATGGTAATCGCGGAACGAGCGCACCAGGGGCTGGCCTTCGGGGGTATAGGGCATCTCTTCGACAATGCCGTAACCCAGCCCCTGGTTGACGCCGCCTTCCACCTGCCCCGAGGCGGTCAGCGGGTTGATGACCACGCCCGCATCGGCCACAGTGGTCAGAGCATCGACCCACACCTGGCCGGTTTCCGCGTCCACGGTCACTTCGGCCACCTGCACCGCAAACGGCGGCGGAGAGGCCGGCGCCATGAACGAAGCCGCGCCCATGATCTGCTCCTGATTTTCATGGTGAATGCTGTTGAAGCCAATTTCGGCAAACGTCACGCTGCGGCCATCAGGCGCAGTGGCTTTGCGGTCGGCCAGTACGATGTCGTCGGGGGAAACCTCAGGGCCGTCGCCGCGGGCGTTGAGCATGGCGGCAGCGCGGGCGCGGATGCGCTCGGCCACCTGTTCTGCCGCTTTGGTCGCTGCCGCGCCGCTGACATAGGTGGTGCTGGAGGCGTAAGCGCCTTTGTCGAAGGGGGTGAAGTCGGTATCGCCGGAAACCACAATGATGTCGTCCAGCGGCACACCCAACACCTCGGCAGCCATTTGCGCGAGCACGGTGTCGGAACCGGTGCCCAGGTCGGCCGCGCCCACCATCATGTTGAACGAGCCATCCTCGTTCATCTTGATGAACGCGCCGCCCATGTCCAGTTTGGCGATGGCCGTGCCCTGCATCAGCAAGGCCAGACCAATGCCCCGTCGCAGGTGCGGCTTGCCGGGTACTTGCTGCCATTCGGGGTTGTTGTATTTCTCATCCCACTTGACGGCTTCCCTGGCCTTAGCCACGGCCTCGGCCAGTGCGTTGGTTTCGATGGTTTCAGGGCTGGGTTCCCGCCCTTCGTTCCACGCGAGGCTGAAGGGATGGTACTCGCCGGGACGAATGGCGTTCTTCAAGCGGAACTCGATGGGGTCCATACCCAGCGCGTGGGCAATTTTCTCCATGTGGCGTTCCACCGCGAAGAAGCCCTGCGTCGCGCCGTAGCCACGATAGGCCCCCGAGGGCACCGTGTTGGTGTAAACCGTATCGGCGTAAAAGCGGATGTTGGGGTGCTTGCGATATTCACCATCGCCGACGTAGAGCGCCATGGCCTTGTGGCCGGTGTTGCCAGCCACGGTAAGCGCGTGGCCGCCGTAAGCGCCGGTGTTGGAAAGCGCGTACATTTCGTTGGCGGTGATGGTGCCATCCTTCTTCACACCGGTCTTGAGGCGAATCTTCATGGCATGGCGCGGGCGAGCCGCGGTAAATTCCTCTTCGTCGGTGTAAACGTATTTCACCGGCCGCCCCGTCACAATGGTGAGGTGGGCAGGCACGTCTTCCACCAACACTTCCTGCTTGCCGCCAAAGCCGCCGCCAATGCGCGGCTTGACGACGCGGATTTTCTTGATGGGCAGGTTGAGCACCGGCGCCAGTTGCCGCCGCACGTGGAAAGGCACCTGGGTGCTGGTGCGAATCACCAGGCGGTCGTTCTCATCCCAATAGGTGATAGCAACATGCGGCTCGGTGTAAGCCTGATGGGCGCGCGGCACTTCATACTCGCCTTCGAAGATGAAATCCGCCTCTTTGAAGCCCTTTTCCACATCGCCAATGTCAATGCGGATGCGCGCGGCGACGTTCTTGCTGGGGTCCGATTCGCCAAAATTGACATATTCCGGCTCGTCGTGGATGATGGGGGCGTCTTCTTTGAGCGCGTCTTCGGGGTCCACAATGGCGGGCAGTTCTTCGTATTCCACTTCGATGAGTTTCAAGGCCTGTTCGGCGATTTCCTCGGTTTCTGCAGCCACGAAAGCCACACGGTCGCCCACGAAGCGCACTTTGTTGTCTAACGAGAAGGTGTCGAGCGGGCCGGGGATGGGGTCGGACTGCCCGGCAGTGGCATAAACCACGCGCGGGATGTCCTTCCAGGTGAGCACCGCATGCACGCCAGGCAGCGCCTTGGCCTTGCTGGTATCGATGCGCTTGATGCGGGCATGCGCCACCGGCGAGCGCAGCACTTTGGCAATCAACATGCCGGGCATCTCGAAATCTTCGGTGAAGGCCGGTTTGCCCTGCACCAGTTTGAGGGCATCGACCTTGCGCTCGGGTTTGCCCACCCGGCGGTAGTTTTCCACCTGGGGCACAGCGTACACTTCGGGCATGGCCTCGGCGGCAAACTTGCGGGCCTTTTCTTCGTCGCCGCGCATGCGGGCAGCGGCCAACAGCACCGCCTTGACCGGCTTTTCGTAGCCGGTGCAGCGGCACACCACGCCCGAAAGGGCTTCCCGCACCTCTTTTTCGGTGGGGTCGGGGTTTTCGTCAAGCAGGTGCTTGGCGGTCAGCAACATGGCAGGCGTGCAGAAGCCACACTGAATTGCCCCAACCTCTACGAAGGCTTCTTGCAAGGGGTGCAAATCAAGGTTGAAATCCCAGCCGGTTTCCTGCCCCCCCAGGGCATCGACGGTTTGGATGGTGTGGCCTACCGCCTGAGCAGCAAGCAGCGAGCAGGAATACACCGGCTTGCCGTCGAGCAACACGCTGCAGGCGCCGCAGGTGCCATCGTTGCAGCCGCGTTTCACGCTCGTGTAACCCAGGTCGCGCAGGGCGTCGAGCAAGGAAGTATTCGCCGAAACTTCGACGGTATGTTGCTTTCCATTGACATTGAGGGTAATTTCCATAGTAAAAACTCCTGATAAACGCATCAACAATCGAACCGCAGATGACGCAGATGGCGCAGATCTTCAGGACGCCAAGGTCGCCAAGATGACGCCAAGAGCGCAAAGAGGCAAGATAACGCGCCGCGTGCTTTTCTGTGGAATCGGTGTAATCTGTGGTTTCTTACTCCAGCGAGGCCAAAGCGCGACGGACGAGGACAACAGCGACCTCGCGGCGATATTCGGCGCTGGCGCGATAGTCGGTGGCTTCGTAAGCCGCGTTGCGGGCCGCCTGCTCTGCCCCGCTGGCATCGGGGCCATCCATCGCGAGGTGGGGGGCGTCGCCCCAGCCACCGAGCACAATGCGCGTGCGTCCCGAAGGCCATTGCGCCACCGCCACCACCAGCAGGGGACGGGCCAGCGGCGAGGGGGCAACGGTTTCCAGCGCAAGTTTGGCATTTGAGGGAACAGTTACTTTGGTAATCAGTTTGCCACGCAAGTGCTCCCAACGGGCGGGGTAAAGTTCGCCCAGGGGCAAAGCCTCATCATCAGGGGCCAGCGTCAGCCGGGCATCCAGCGCCATCATTGCAGCAGCAAACGGCG
Organism: Chloroflexota bacterium; assembly: GCA_011322445.1. Classification (NCBI taxonomy): domain Bacteria; kingdom Bacillati; phylum Chloroflexota; species Chloroflexota bacterium. The sequence continues at coordinate 118,791 of DRMV01000048.1, forward strand.
AAATGCCGTCCGCGGCCACCAGCGTTCCGGCAACGGTTTGCAGGAAACGGCGCGTATAGGGGGTTTCCAGGTGAGCAGCCTCTTGGAGGGCCTGCGGCAAATCAGCTTTCAGCAGGTTCTGCAGCGGGGTGGTTGCGCCGAGGTCAACGAAGTTGCCGCGAGGGGTAATGCCCGTCAGACCGAGATCCTGCAAATCCACGACGGCGACGTCCTCCTGCGGCAGCGCGGGAGGACGCTGCTGAGCATTCAGAAAAGCCCCACCCGCCAGCGGTACGGTGAAGGGGGTTTCACGCGCCAGCAAAGCGAGGGCTTCTTCAAGGGTTTGGGGGCGATGGTATTCCAGGTGCATGGTTCACTCCTCAGGGGTGCAATCAGGGTAAACTTTCCAGCCAAGCGCGTCGGCATCCATTCGAGAAAGTTCCTCTTCGGGCACAGCGAGCAACATGCTCTCGGCCTCGGCAAGGGGCAGGGCGTTCTCGGGGTCGTCGTCGGCCAGGAAGACACCACCCCAGGCCGTCACAACCCGCCCGCGGTCTTTCACCGCCCGCCCTACAAAGCGAAGGGGCACGCCCACGGGCACGTGCTGACGATATTTTACCGTCAACCGGGCTGTAAAGAGCAAACGCGCGTGCTCAGGATCAGTGCCCATGACCGAGCGCCCTACCACCTCATCCAGCAGCGAGGCCACAATGCCGCCGTGCGCCATGCCGGGGTAGCTCTGATACTGCTCCGGAATGGTGTACCAGGCGGTCACCTCCTGCTCGCCGGTCTGATAGAAACAGGCCTTCAGGCTATACGGGTTCGCCAGTCCACACACAAAGCAATGCAGCGAATTGGGCTGCAGAACCTCGCGCAGTTCCGGGCGCACAATGGGGCCGGCAGGCTTGCCGTGAGCAGCAGCGAAAGGCGGTTTCATAAACCCTCCGAAGGAAAGGAATCTGGTGCCAGGGCTTCGGCGCTAATCGGTAGGAAACCGCGCCGCCGTGGGCTTCACCGGCCGCGGGATGGCAACCGGGGCCCGAGCGGCAAAATGGGGAAAGACGTGCGCCACCAGGCGCAAATCCTGCGGCCAATCCAGGTCGCGCGCCAGCCCTTCCCGCTCCACCACAGCCACAGGAAGCCCCGCCTCTCGCGCCAGCGCCAGGTGCCGGGGGAAGGAACGCGGCCCATAGGCGTATTCCATAGCCCCCAGGGGGCTGAGGGCAAGGCCATTGGTGCCTGTACCGCTGGCGTTGGGGGCCAAAGCCACGCCTTTAGGGCGCGGGCGGGCTTCTAACAAGGCGCTCACGTCGGCCACGGTGAGCAACGGCAAATCGGCAGGCAACACCAAAATGGTCGCCACCGCCGAAGAGCGCAACAGCATGGTCGCACGCTTGAGGGCAAGGTTGAGTTGCGAATTGCCCTGCTCTTGTAGCGTGTGGGCGCCATAATCGCGTGCCAGGGCTAATGCAGCACTATCGCGGCTGACGACCAGCGTCCGCTCAATTTCGGGCACCTGCCGCAGCACTTCCAGCGTATGGGTAAACAGATAACGGTTGAGTTGCGTGCGCTCTTGCACACTGAGCACATCCGCCAGGCGAGATTTACCCCGCCGCAGCGGCTTGACGGGAACCACGGCTACGGTGGTCAACGGTTACTCCTTGAACGCTCGCGATGGCTAAGATCGCTAAGCGAGGTCTTTTCGCAGGGCTTCAGGATGACCCGCGAGCGCCTTCCTGCACGAAGGCTCCATAGCATACCATGCCTTCATTAAGAGGAGCGTAGAAGGTCGCCTTGTCGTCACGGCGGCGCCGGGCATAAGGGCGCACACAAGCACGCTCGACCAGGGGAAAAGCAGCCATTTACGCTTCGGCCGTTGTCCAATCGTCCACACTCAATTGCACGCCTGCTTCTTCCAACATCCGGCGGATTTCCAAATCCAACATCCGCACAATCAACCCTTTGCGGAAGCCTGCCACCCGTTCCATTGCCAGCATGTAGTTCTGGAAATACCCTTCCGTGACCAAACCAGCAATGACATCGGTCGCCCGCTTGAATGCCCCGTAAACGCGCTCGGCCTGGTCTACCTCAAACGTCTCCAGACACTTATGCAAAAAAAGCTGCTGCACCCGGCTGGTCATGCCCAGCATATACGGGTTGCTGACCTGACGGGCAATATGGATCAAGCCAACCACCCATTGCTGGCGCCAAAAATCTTCGGTAAAGTTGCCCTGCACCACATCTGCATACCAGGCCTTCAAAGAGCGCTCTCGCGCCGGCCTTTCGCCTTCCCGAAAGACTTTGGCCGTAGGTTCATACGAAAACAGCAAATCATAAAAAGCCTGCGCGAGTTCATCAACCCACGGCAAAGTGACGTCAGCCGTCTCTCGCAATATCAGGGCATCTTCTTTCGAAAAGCCCGTGAGGGTAATCAGGTCGCGCAAAATGCTCTCAATAGCCATAACGGACATACTCCCAACGTGCTATGTTGTCTTGATTTTGCTCCTAAATTGTATCATGTTCATCACGAAGCCACGCCAGCACTTTCTCAGCCAACCGCCGCCGCTTTTCGGGAGAAGTCATCAGGGTATCCGTTACCAAGACGCGAGGCACATGCCGACGCACCGCAGCAGCCTGGGCAGCATCGGTAGTATCGAGCACAAAATGGGAAACCACCCCACGATAGTGCTCGGCCACGGCAGGGGCGGAAGGCTCGACGCCCAGTTCCCGGAACATCTTTGCCGCGGGGCCTTTGACCGCCTTCCCACCCACAATGGGGGAAACCGCCACCACCGGCTTGCCAGCCAGGGCTGCCCGCACGCCGGGCACCGCCAGAATGGGGTCAATGCTCACAAAGGGGTTGGAAGGCGCCAGCAGCACTGCGCTGGCTATACGAAGCGCATCCAACACGCCAGGAGCCGGGCGCGCCTGCACCACCCCCGCAAAGCGGAAACCGCGCACCCGCGGCTGCCAGCGGCGATGCACGAAATATTCCTGAAAGGCCATTTCGCCTTCGTCGGTGAGCACCACGGTGGGAATCGGATGATCACTGACCGGCAACACACGGGCAGGCACACCCCACGCGCGGCAGAAAGCCGCGGTGATCGCGCTCAGAGGTTCCCCCGCACGCAGGCGGCGGGTGCGCTCAAGGTGGGTTGCCAAATCCAAATCACCCAGGCGGAACCAGTCTGGCCCGTCCAAGGCAGCCACCGCCTCCATCACCCGCCACGATTCCCCCTGCCGCCCCCAGCCTGTGGCGGGGTTTTCCAGTTCGGCCAGGGTGTAGCACACCGTGTCTAAATCGGGGCAGATTTTGAGGCCAAAGTGCTCGAAATCATCGCCTACGTTGACAACCACGGTCAAATCCGCGGGATTGGGCAGGGCCTGCATCACGCCGTGGGCAAATTTTGCGCCGCCCACACCGCCAGCAAGGACGACGATGGACATGGAAGGGCTCCGGAAAATGAAGAATTAGGAATTAGGGAGTTAAGGGGTTAGGAGGTTAGGGGGTGAAGAAGCGGCAAATCAGGTTTTGAGCGCAGAAGCCATAACGCCACAGATAGAACACACCCACGGCCATCGCGCTCATGCTGAGCACAACCCACAACGCTGTGTGGATCCGCCGCCAGAGGCTGGGCTCGGCTTCCCAGCCGACGCCACGTGCAGGCCAGCCCAGGCGGTGCAAGGCGTCGTTCAACGGAGGGTAAAGCGGCGCAGAAAGGAACAAAGCCCGTAACACACCCAACACAATGAGCAGCACCGCGCCGCCTGCCAGCAAGGCGCCGCCACCCACGGCAACGTAAAGGCCTATGAACCGCACCACTTTACGGCGGTCAGGGGCTTCCTGCCAACCATAGCGCCAAAGCAGGCGAAAGGCTTCGCGAAAGGAAGGCATAACAAGAATTAGGTTAGGGGTTAGGGGTTAGGGGTTGAAGCGGGCGGCGCGGCGGCGGGGCAGGGGCCTCCGCCGGATAGCCCAAAAACAACATGCCTTGCGGCTCCCACGTCGGCGGCAGGTGCAGCGCCGCGCGCGTGGCTTCCTGGGCATAAAGCGGCCAGCATATCCACACGCCTCCCAGCCCTTCGGCGTGGGCTGCCAGCAACATTTGCAAGCCCACCATCGCTACTGACTGCACCAGCATGTGGTGTTCCCACGCATCGTCTGGATCGCGCCGCACGCTGTTGTCTAAATTGAGCACCACCACCAGGGGCGCTTCGTTCAAGCGCCGGCGCGAACGGGCCACTCGCGCCGCAATAGCGGCTTCGTCAGCACCGTGAGCGCGCATATCGGCAGCCATTTGCGCCGTCAGCGCCTCGGCCAGCCGACGCTTGGGGCCGGCTTCCCGCAGCAACACAAACTGCCACGGCTGCAAATTATGCGCCGAAGGGGCATAGACCGCGGTCTCCAGAATGCGCTGCACGACCCCATCGGGCACCGGCTCGGGCAAAAAGCGGCGCACGCTGCGGCGGGAACGCAGGAATGCATGGATTTCGTCGGGGGAAAGGGTCATGGGTGCAGGAGGCAGGGTGCAGGAGGCAAGATGCAAGATGCAAGGTGCAGGAGGCAAGGTGCAGAACGGCGAGGGGAAAGCCTTATTCGGGCGGGGCGACCTCAAAGCGCATGGCTTCCTCGGAGGGGCCACGATACACGCACAGGCCCACTCGCGGTGAGTTCACATAAGGCAAGAAGGCATCGGGCTTTTCCCAATCGGCATGGGCGCGAGCGTGTGTATCGCAATAAGGCTCCAGCGGCCAGGCATTGGTAAACAGCCAATCGGCCGGGCGGCTGCAGATGTGGCACACACGCGGCGGCTTGTAGTTGCGCGCCAAAAAGCGGGCTTCCCTTTCTGGCAGCGGGCCAGGGTAAGCCGCCAGCAGGCGCACTTTCAGTTCTGTCGGCCAGACCTCGTCGTAAGCGTAATCGATCTCTTGCCCCACGGTCAGCAGCGCGCTCAAAGGCTTGTCCATCGGTGCGACGTGCGCTTGCTCATCCAGCACCAAATCCACAGGGGTAGCCTTCGGGCGGCAGCCATAAGTCACGCCATCGATAATAAACTGGCTGGCATGGCCGCAGCAATCCACCCACACCTGCCGCAGCGCCTCATCCAGCGCCGCCAGCGAGGCCGCTTGCGGCATTTCCAGAAACAGCCAGAAAGTTTTGGGGAAATAAGCGTCGCGCACGTGAAACAGGAAAAGGGGCTGCTCACCGTCGGGCTGTGGCCGACACGCCCGCAAGTGCTCGGCCATCGCCTCTTGGGGCAGTGTCTTCCCGCACAGGAAACAGCGTCCCATCATGGGTTGCATGGTCACCTCTTAGCGGAACAGGTCTCTCTCTTTCGGGCGGATGAGTTCCCGCAGGCTCGATTCGCGCAAGGGGTACGGGAAGCCGCGCACATGCACCACCGGCGTGCCCTCATCGGCCTGCCCCATCACAAGGGAAGCCGCAGCCGCCAGTTCGTCGGCCGCGCCTACCTGCGTGGCAAGCAATTCGCGCCCCACCAGGTCGTGACGCCCGCGCAAATCGACCAGTGCGGGCACACCGCTGAGGCCAATCGCGGCCCCCACCGTGCCCAGCCGCCACGCCCGCCCGTGGGAATCGTTGATGATCACGCCCAGGCGCGTGCCGCTGGCCTCTTCGAGGCGCTGACGCAACTCGGCAGCCGAGCGGTCAGGGTCTTCGGGCAACAGCAGCACACACTCATCATCGCCGCAAACATTGGAATGATCGATGCCTGCGTTGGCGCACACAAAACCGCGCTTATGCTCCACAATCAGCACCCCTGGCACAGCACGCAACACGGCGTTGCTTTCCCGCAAAATCAATTCTACCAGACGAGGGTCCTTTTCCACCCGGGCAGCCAGAGAAAGGGCTTCGTCAGAAGGGGTAAGGGCGCGCAGGTCCACCAGCCGCCCCTCGGCCCGCGAAACCACCTTTTGCGCCACCACGAGCACATCTCCATCTTGCAACGCGATGCGCGCCCGGCGCAAACCGCGCAAAATCAGCGCGGCCAAATCATCGCCTCGCCGCACAAAAGGCACGCCCGGCAAAGGCGTCAAGGTCAATGGCGGCATGGTCATTCCTCCTCCCCACCTACAATACGGATGCCCACATGACGCGTGCCCAGGGCCTTGTTCATGTAAATCAGCACGCTGGTCAACCCTTCCACCACCGGCGTGTTTTCCAGTGGCCCGGCATCCCAGGCGCGCAAGCCGGCGTCTTCCACCAGCGCCATCACCCGGCGGCGGTTGGCCTTCCCCTTACCCGCCACCAGCACCTCGGCCTCGATGGGTGCGTCTTCCCACAACACGGCATGGGCAATGTTCTGGAATGCATCCACCACCGCGACATCGGGGCCAAGGATTTCCTGCGCCTCCAACGCGGCGCTGCCCGCGGGCGGGAACCAGGCTTTCGTCACCTTCGGCGGCTTCAGCGGCACAGCCACATCCACAACCACTTTGCCCTGCACCACCTCGCGGATGGCTTCCAGCGTTGCCCTGTGGGCGCTGTAAGGCACAGCCAGCACCACCACCTCGGCGCGTTGCGCGGCTTCCCGGTTGCCCACGCCCCACACCGGCGCCTGAGGGTTGCCCAAGCGGGCGCGAATGGTCTCAGCCATGCGTGCCGCTTTGGCAGGGGTACGGGAACCGATATACACCGTATGCCCCGCTTTCGCCCAACGATATGCCAAACCACGCCCTTCCTTGCCCGTCCCGCCAATGACCGCCAAAACTGTCATCCGTCACCGCTCCTCGCAAGAATCTTGTCTCTCAAGTTTACCGCAAATGGCGCTCCTTGACAAAGAACGGGTGTTCTGATAATATTACGGTAGCCGGTTTTCGCCTTTTCCCATGAAAGGGGATGTGTATGTCACCACGGAAACCCAAGAACACCCTTGACGAACTGGACCAGAAAATTCTCGAGACCATTTACCAATGGCTCGACGAGCAAGGCCTGCCCCCCACGGTGCGAGAAATTCAACAGGCGGTAGGGGCATCTTCGACGTCGGTGGTCGATTATCATCTGCGGCGGCTGGAGCGGCTGAAATTCATCGTGCGGGAAGCCACCGACAAGCGGAAGGCGCGCAACATTCGCCTGCACCCCCGGCTCGCCCAGCCGCGCGACGTGGACGCGACCGCGGCCTCAGCCGATTGGGCAGCGCTGGCAGCGCAAGGGCGCGCCCGGTCCTCGCGCAAAGAACCCCGCAAGCCTCGCGAAATGGGGCGCAGCCTGCCGGTCACGCCCGCGTCGCGGGTGGTCTCGCTCCCTCTGGCAGGCCGCATCGTCGCCAGCGAGCCTATCCCCGCCTTCCCCGAAGGCTACACCGCCGACGACACCATCGAGATCCCGCAGGCATTCCTGCCGCGCAACACCGAAGGGCTGTATGCGCTGGAAGTCAGCGGGAATTCGATGATCGACGCGCTCATCGGTGACGGCGACATCGTGGTGCTCAAGGAAACCAAAGAAGCCGCACCCGGAGAGATGGTCGCGGTGTGGCTGAAACACACCAACGAAAGCACGCTCAAGAAATACCAGCCAGTGTACGATGCGCGGCAAGAGCGGCTGGAAAAAATCATCCTCAAACCGGCCAACCCCACCATGCAGCCCATCGAAATCGACGATCCGGCGCAGGTGGATATCATGGGCAAAGTTGTGCTGGTCATCCGCCCCACCGACGGCAGCATCCGCAAGCCGCGCGGCAAAGGGACGTGAGCCACCTCACCTTTCAAAACACAACAGCCCTGCCGTCGATGGCAGGGCTGTTGCTTCGAGAGACATGCTTCGCGACTCGCAACATGTCCTCCTTCCCAGAGCATCCCTCAGGCCTCGTCAGAGGTCGTGAGGCTCTGCAATTCCTTCTCGATCTCGTCGAGGCGGCTTTGCAGGTGGGTTTTAGCCTGTTCGAGCCAGGCCTTACGCTCGGTGGGAGGCACGTCTACGCCCCAGCGGCGCGCCCAGGGCGGCGGGCCGCCCCACCAGCCTTCAGCATCCCAGTCTCCCGGGGTGGCCCCCATGCGCCAGTCTGCCCGCGCATAGCCGGGGCCATAGCAACCGCCACGGCCATACCCACCTCCGCGCCAGGCTTTCCGAAAACGACGTCCAAACATTTTGCACCTCCTGTAAAAGGGTTAGGATATTTCCAAAAGCGAATAAAGTTACGCAAAAAAATTTTTTTGCTGCTACGGCATACGGCCGCGGCCATGGCCACGGCGGCAACGGCGTCGGCGGCCCACGGCGGTGAGCGGCAACGGGGCGCTGAGGTCTTCCAACAGGCTCAGCAATTGCAGCACCTGTGCATTGCGCAGACGGTAACGCACCGTCATACCTTCCCGCTCAGCCACCACCAGCCCGGCCTCTCGCAACACCGCGAGGTGCTGCGAGATATTGGCCTGCCGCCGCCCCAACGCCGCCGTCAAATCCATGACATAGGCATCGCGCTCCGCCAGGGCTGCAAGAATCTGCAGCCGTACCGGATGCGCCAGAGCATAAGCCAGTTGCGCCGCGCGGGCCGCGGCTTCGTCGCTGTGCAACATGCGCGCTCCTTATTCGCTTTCACGAAATTCGTCATTGCGAATATACCCCCAAATTAAGGCGTTGTCAAGGGTTTGAAAAGAAATTGGTCAAAAACCTGTGCCGCCCATGCGCGCGCCGAGGGGCTGTCTTTGCAGACAGCCCCTCGGATACGCCCCACGGGCACCGCCGCGACGCACGCCAGGCGTGCATTCATGCCCGCCCACGCGTCCGCGTCGGGAGGAGGGCCAACGGCGAAATGCGGCGCGCCCACGCCGCACCGCCGCGGTCGGTGCCGAAGTTCACCAAACGTCGCTTGTGTCTACCGGCGCTGCGATTGCTTCAAGCGTTTCCGCACAAAGGTCGGAATATCGAGGTCGTCGGTGTCGAAGGTCCGCGGCGCAAATTCGGCCGGCTGGGGCCGAGGCTGGGGCACGCCGGCCGCGGAGGAATGCATCGCGCGGTCGGCCGTGGCTGGCCGAGCCCGGCGCAAATGCCGCGACATGCCCGTGTAATCAAAACCCGTGGCAATCACCGTGACGCGCACTTTGTCGTCCATGTTGGGGTCAATCACCGCGCCAAAGATGAGGTTGACATCAGGATGCGCGGCTTCCTTGATAATGGCCGCCGCCTGGTTGACCTCGAAGAGCGTCAGGTCCGTGCCGCCGGTGATGTTGAACAGAATGCCGCGAGCGCCGTCAATCGTAATATCCAGCAGTTTGCTGGAAATGGCCTCTTCAGCAGCCAGCCGGGCACGGTCTTCGCCCTCGGCCTCACCCACAGCCATCAGGGCCGCGCCGCCTTCCGACATCACGGTCTTCACGTCCGCGAAATCCAGGTTAATCAAGCCGGGCACGGTAATAAGTTCCGAAATACCCTGAATGCCCTGGCGCAAGACGTCATCGGCCACCTTGAAGGCTTCCTGCAAACCGGCTTTCTTATCCACAATTTGCAACAAGCGGTCGTTAGGAATCACGATGAGGGTATCGACGTTTTCCTTGAGGTTGGTAATGCCCGCCTCAGCAGCCTTCATGCGGCGCGAACCCTCGAAGGAAAACGGTTTGGTCACCACGCCGATGGTGAGTGCGCCGACGTCGCGGGCAATTTTTGCCACCACCGGGGCCGCACCCGTCCCCGTGCCGCCGCCCATGCCCGCGGTGATGAAGACCATATCGGCGCCATCCAGCACCTGATACAGTTCCTCTTGCGATTCTTCAGCCGCCTTACGGCCAACCTCGGGGTCGCCGCCTGCGCCCAGGCCGCGGGTGACTTTCTCGCCAATGTGCACCCGCGTGCCGGCTTTGGAAAGCAGCAACGCCTGGGCATCGGTGTTCACGGCAACAAACTCAATGCCCTGAACGCTTTCCTCGATCATCCGGTTGACGGCATTGCCGCCGCCACCGCCCACGCCCACCACTTTGATGCGGGCGAAGGATTCACCTTCCAGGGGGGAACCAGCATTTTGCAACATACAAACCTCCTCAACAAACTGTGGGGCGAAAACAAGCCTCGAACTTACGGCAAAAGGGAACGCAAAAACGCCTTCACCTTTTCCCAGGAATCCACACCATCGCGGCGCCGCGGGGCTTCGGGCACGAAAGCCGCCGTTTGCAGCAATTGCGCCCAATACAACAAGCCCACACTGGTGGCAAAAGCCGGGCTGCGAATGCGGTCGACCATGCCAAACACCTTTTCGGCCTTCGCCACACGCACCGGCAAGCCCAGTTCTTCACGCGCCACGGCCTCAAAGCCTTTGAGCAGCGTGCTGCCGCCGGTGAAAACCACCCCGGCAGGCAACAGGCCATCATAGCCCGAGCGATGCAACTCGTGGCGCACCATCTCTAACATTTCCCGGACGCGCGCTTCGATGACCTCAGCCATCTCGCGCCGGTTGACCTGCACCGCTTCATGGTCGGCAAACGACCGCACGGTAATCACCTCTTCGGCGGAAACCGCCTGGGGGTCGCTGTGGCCGTGGCGCACCTTGATTTCCTCAGCACGCTCCAGCGGCAGGTGGAACAAATAACCCAGGTCGCGGGTGACATGGTTGCCGCCCACGGGCAGCACTGCCGTATGCCACACATCGCCGCCGATATACACCGCCAGGTCGGTGGTGCCGCCGCCGATGTCGCACACCGCCACCCCCATTTCGCGCTCGGTCTCGGTCAACACCGCCTCGGCCGAAGCCAGCGGGTTGAGCACGAAATGGGAAACCTCCACCCCAGCCTGCTGCACGCATTCCCGCAGGTTGGCAACCGAGGCCTTGGAAGCGGTGATGATGTGCACTTCAGCCTCCAGCCGATAGCCGTGCATTCCCAAAGGCTCGCGCACGCTTTCCTGGTCATCGAGCCGGAAAGCCCGCTGGATGATGTGCACGATCTCGCGATCGTGGGGCACGGCAAGCGCGCGCGCGGCTTCCACAGCGCGCTGAATATCTCCGGCATCGACCACGCCGCCGGAAACACCTACCACCCCTCGGCTGATTTCGCCAGACACGTGCGACCCCGCCAGGCTTACCAGCGCGGCGGCAATCTCCATCCCCGCGGCGCGCGAGGCCTTTTCCACCGAGCGGGCAATGGCTCGTGAGGCTTCGGTCATATCCACGACCATGCCTTTGTTCAGCCCGCGGGAAGGCTCCAGCCCCACCCCTAAAATGCGCATCCGCCCATCGGCCTCAGGACGCGCCACCAGGGTGCAGACTTTCGTCGTACCAACATCGATGCCCACCAGGATGGGTTCTTCCACGGCTACGGCTCCATTCGGTAATACGGCGCACGGAACGAGGCCACATCGACCAGCGCCGGATGAATATGTCGCGCTTTCAACCAGCGGGCAATGGCCTCATACAACACCATGCGCTGTTCCATGTGCGTCAGTTGTTGCCCCACGAACACACGCCAGCCCTCAGGGGCCTGCCAGCCAATGCCATAGCGAGGGCTATACACCAACGGGGTGCCCTGAGGCAGGTAACGGGCCAGCGTTTGCAGGGCTTCCACCTGAGCAGGGGAAAGCAACTGCATCTCGCCGGGGCGCAAATCGGCGGCTTCCGCGGGCAAAGTACCTGCCCGCACCTGCAACGCCTGCGGCGGTGCCTCGGCCACCGGCGGGGCAAAAGCCAGGCCCTGGGCGTCAACCCACCAGGTTTTGTGGCCGGCATGCCACACCAGCACCGGCTGGCGCTCTTGCACCGTCACCACCACCCGGTTGGGCAGCGCGACGCGCACCTCGGCATGGGCCACCGCGGGAAGCGCCTCCACCTGCTCGGCCACCAGGGCAGGGTTGATGCCAAAAACCGGCCGCCCCACCACCCCCAGGCGGGAAGCCACCTGGTCGGCACCGAGATATTGCAGGCCGCGCACTTCCGGCGCATCAACCCGGAAAACGGGAGCATACCATAAAGCGGCGATCAAGACAATGAGAAAAACGCTCAATGCCAGCGAGGCCCAGCGCCATCCCAAGGAAAGCGCCGGCATCGCCGCCACCACCTCGGTGTTGCGCCCGCGCGACACCCGCACCTGCCGCCGCACACGCCCCGAAGCCGGCACGGCCGTACCGCTCAACACGCCATACCGACTCACCACCACCGGCGTGCCGCTCGCGGCATGCGCATGGGCAGCCACCGTTTTCGCGCGGCGAGGCTGCGGGCGGGTGTTCCCCCGCCTGCGGCGGACGCGCTCGGCTCGTGTGAGGGTGTCTTGCTTTTTGCGAGGCATGAGTAAAGTGCTCCAGTTCCGGTGTGCCAGTGAGCGCTTCAGTATGACAGGATCAGCGTTCCCAGCGGGTGCGGTCGCGCTCGCGCTTGCGCTCCTGCGCCAGCGCCACCAGTTCATCCAGCAAATCCGAATAAGGCAAGCCCGTGGCTTCCCACAACTTGGGGTACATGCTGATTTGGGTGAAGCCCGGCAGGGTGTTGACTTCGTTGATGTAAAACACGCCGCTCGTTCGTTCCAGCAGGAAATCCACTCGCGCCATGCCGGCACAGTCAATCGCCTGATAAACGGCCACGGCCAGTTCCCGCACCCTGGCCGTCTGCCCGGCACTCAAAGGGGCTGGAATGAACAACTGCGAGGTCTCGTCTTCGTATTTCGCTTCGTATGAATAAAATTCCTCGCCGGGGACAACCTCGCCAGGCAACGAAGCCCTGGGCTCGGCGTTACCCAGCACCGCCACCTCGATTTCGCGAGCATCCAGCCCGCGCTCGACCACCAGGCGGCGGTCATAGCGCGCCGCCAGCCGCAGCCCGGCCAGCAGTTCCGCCCGATTGTGTGCCTTGGTAATGCCCACCGACGACCCCAGGTTGGCCGGTTTGACGAACAGCGGGTAAGGGGCCAGCGCCTCGCAGCGGTCGGCAGCAGCCTCGGCGTCCTCTTCCACCTCGCGACGGGAAAGCACCACATATTCCGCCAGAGGCAGGCCGTGGGCGCGCATGACGTCTTTGAACACGCCCTTATCCATGCCTACTGCCGAGCCGACCACGCCCGCCCCCACGTAGGCCACATCGGCCAGTTCCAGCAGCCCTTGAAGCGTGCCGTCTTCGCCGAACGTGCCGTGCAACACCGGGAAGACCACATCCACCGGCGCGTAAGGCTTCAGCACCTCACCTTCCCACTGCCAGAGGCCGGGGCGAGAAGGGTCAGGCAACAACGTGACCGGCGTCAGTCCCTCCAGCCGCCCGGAAGTAAAGGCTTCCAAAGCGTCGGGCGAAGCCAGCCAGCGCCCTTCTTTGGTCACGCCAACGGGAATGATTTCATAGCGTTCCGGCTTGAGCGCCTCAAGCACCGAACGCGCCGACATCAGCGAGACTTCGTGCTCGCCTGAGCGGCCACCAAAAAGCACCACAAGGTGAATTTTCTGGCTCATGCGGCACCTTCCTCGGAAAAGCGGGGCAGAGGTTCGTCGGGGGGCAGTTCTTGCGGCTCGTAGAGCGCCGCGAGGGCCTCCTGCGGCCAGGCACCCACCAGTCGAATCTCCGGCTCCAACCAAACGCCAAACTTGCGCGCCACGGTCGTGCGGGCCAGATACATCAGCGCCCAAATTTCCTGGGCTTTGGCGTTGCCCTTGTTGACGAAGAAATTGGCATGCAGGGTACTGATTTCCGCATCACCTACGGTCGTGCCTTTGAGGCCCGCCGCGTCGATCAGCCGGCCGGCGTAATCGCCCGGCGGGTTCTTGAACATCGAGCCCATGCTCGCGCCAGGGGGCTGGGTGCGCTCCCGATGGGCTTTGTAAGTCTGCATGCGGTCCTGAATGGCTTCCGGCAACTCGCGACGCAGGCGGAAGGTGGCGCTCAGCACCACCGCGTCGCTGCCTGCGGCCTTGAGCACGCTATGGCGGTAGTCAAACTCCAAAGCGGCGGGCGGGTAAAAGGCGCGCCCTTTTTCCCGATGCAAGATTTCAGCCATTTCCAGCGTGGCGGCCACTTCACCGCCGTGTGCGCCGGCATTGCCCACCACCGCGCCGCCCACCGTGCCCGGAATGCCCGCGGCCCACTCCAGCCCGGCCAACCCCAAAGCCGCCGCTCGCCGTGCCAGGCCGCCAAAATTCGCGCCCGATTCCGCCCAAACGGTCGGCGGCTCGGCCTCTGGGGTGAAAGCCAACTTGCGGGCCCGGTTGAGCACCACCACGCCGCGCACGCCTTCGTCGGCCACGAGCACATTGGAACCGCCGCCCAGCACCCAGAAAGGGGCTTCCCAGGCCCACAGCCGCCGCACCACCAACGCCAGTTCCCGCGCGCTGCGCACCGTGATGAGCACATCGGCCGGGCCGCCGACGCGCGCCGAGGTGTAGGGGGCCAGGGGTGCGTCCCGCTGCACACGGTCGCCGAAAAGTTGCTGCAAGCGGTCGTACAAAGCGGTATCGGTCATCGTTTCTGCCATCCTTCCAGCGCCCAGCGGGTCACTGCGGGGGCATCGCCAGCGGAAAGCACCACCACTACCGCCGGAGGCTGAACTTGCGCCAGCAAAACCTCGGCCGCGGCCTCTAACGTGGCGGCAAAATGCACCTGCGGATGCTGCAAAGCCGCTGCCACCTCGCGGGGGTCGAAGCCCTCCGGCGGGGCCTCCCGGGCCGCGAACACATCGGTCACCACCACCGCATCGGCGTCGTCAAAGGCCCCGGCAAACTGGGGCAACAAAGTGAGCGTGCGGCTGTAAGTGTGCGGCTGCCACACAGCCCAAACCGCATGGCCGGGGAAACGCTCTCGCGCCGCGGCTAAGGTCGCCCGAATTTCGGTGGGGTGGTGGGCATAATCGTCCACGAAAACCACCCCACCCGCCTCACCAACCACCTCAAAGCGCCGGCCCGTGCTGCGAAACCCGGCCAGCGCTTTCACAGCAGCGGGGACATCCAAACCCAAACGGTGCACCACAGCCAGCACCGCCAGCGCATTGGCGACATTGTGCCGCCCCGGCACAGCGAGGGAAACCGGCACCGGCGCGCCGGCAGTCGGCAGGAAGGCAAAATCGTAACCACCGCGCGCGTTCAGGCGCACATCCACCGCCTGATAATCGGCATCGTCGCTTTGCAAGCCATAAGTCAACGCCGTGCCTTCGTGGTCGGCAGCCAGGCGGCGGCTGCCTGCATGGTCGGCGCAGGCCAGCAGGAAGCCGTCTTCCCGCACCTGGCGGGCAAAACGGCGAAACGCTTCGTAAAAATCCTCGGCCGTGGGGAACATATCGGGGTGATCGTGTTCAATGTTGGTCACAATGGCCGCGTAAGGCGTCAGGCCGAGAAACATGTGGTCGTATTCGTCGGCTTCGATGACGAAGAAATCGCCGCGACCCGCATGGGCATTGGTTTCCAGGTTGCGGGCTTCCGAGCCGATGATGAAAGTGGGGTCGTGCCCCAAAGCCGTGAGCACCCACGCCAGCATGGCCGTGGTGGTGGTCTTGCCGTGGGAACCCGCCACGGCCAGCACGCGATACCCCGCGGTGAGGCGTGGCAAAAACTCGCGCCGCTTGAGCACCGGCACCCCGGCCTGCCGGGCCGCGCGGACGTCGGCGTCGTCGTCGGGCACCGCCGAGGAACGCACCACCACCTCAGCGCCGCGGGCAGCCTCCGGCGCATGGCCGATGGTCACAGCCACCCCCAGCGCGCACAGCATCGCGGTGCGCGGCGAAGCCTGCCGGTCAGAGCCGCTGACTTCCCAGCCCCGCTCGGCCAGCACCCGGGCAATGGCCGAAAGGCCTGTGCCGCCAATACCCACGAAATGTACCCGTCCACCTTGGCTCTGGTTCATACAAGCACCACAATGACGAAGACAAACAGCAACGCACTCACAATGTAAATGCCAGGCACGCCCAAAAAGGTGTTCGGCAGGTAAGAAAGCACCATCTGGCTCAAGGGATCATTGGCCGGCGGCGGCTGGACAAGCGACGGCCAGGGGTAGCCCGCCGCGTCCAGGTAATGCCACAACATCCCAATGACGAGATAACCATTCAGCGCGCCCAGCAACATGCCCAAAAAGGCGTTTTGCAAGCCGCCCAGATCCCGCTTGGCCGTGCTCCAGCGCGGGGTTTGGTAGCCAAAAAACGTCGCCAGGCCGAAAATACCGGCGCGGGTGAGGAACAGCGTCTTGGGCGGCAGTGAGCCCATCAGGGGCACATACTTTTCAAGCAGCGTAATGACCAACACGCCGACCACCGCGCCCACCGTGGCGAGGAACTCCTTGTACCAGCCCCGCAGCAAGCCGCCCACCGAAAAAAGGGCCACGCTCAGCAAAAGGAAAACTGCCAGCGTCATCATTGGGGCACCTCCTCGCCCGCGGTTTCCAGCAGCACCGCAGCGATGCGGCGAGCAGCATCGGGGCGGGCCAAGGCGCGCATGGCTTCGGTCATTTGGGCACGGGCAGCCTCATCGGCCATCAGTTCCTGCACCACTGGCACCAAACGCTCGGCCAGGTGCTCATCGGGCAAAATGCGGGCTGCGCCGCGGTCGGCCAGATAAGCGGCGTTGACCTGCTGGTAGCGCCAGGCGTAGGGGTAAGGCACCAGCACGGCAGGCAGGCCAAACAGCGGGAATTCGCCCAATACCGATGCCCCCGCGCGGGAAACCACCAAATCGGCAGCGGCGAGCGCCGCCCCCATCGCCTCGTGCAGATAAGGGAAGGCCAGGTAACGGCGCCGCAGAGACTCGGGAAGCGCCTCTCGGGCTGCCGCGACCTCTTCCCAATCCAGGCGGCCGGTAAGGTGCAAAATGTGCATCTGCGGCAGCAGGGCTTCCAGGCCGCCCAGCAAAGCCCGGTTGATGGAACGCGCCCCTTTGCTGCCGCCAAACACCAGCAGCACCGGCGCATCGGCGGGCAAGCCAAAATGCTCGCGGGCCTCTTGCCGCGACCAGCGCAACAGGTCGGCCCGCACGGGGTAGCCCGTCACCACCAGGCCGCGATGCCGCGGGAAGAACGCCTGCGCAGCAGGGGCGGTCAAGGCAATGCGGTCGGCCAAACGGGCCAGGGTTTTGAGCGCCAGCCCCGGCTCGATGTCGGGCACATAGAGCACGGTGGGAATGCGCCGTCCTGCCAGCCCCACCGGCACGGCCACATAACCGCCGGTGAAGAAGAGCACATCGGGGCGGAAATCGCGCAGCACGCGGCGGGCTTCCCGGTAGCCGCGCAGCAACTGCCAGGTATTGCCCGGCAACCGCCGCAAGCCCACCCCGTGCACCCCGGCAGCGGGCACGGCACGGAACGGCACCCCGGCGCGCTGAACCAGGTCGGCTTCCATGCCGCCCTGGCCGCCCACCCACAGCACCGCTTCGGCCCTATCGCCCAGTGCCTGAAGCACCGACAGCGCGGGATACACGCCGCCGCCGGTGCCCCCGGCGCAAATCAACAACCGCACCGGTATCACTCCTCGTTTTCAGGTGTTCACGGGCCGACGCCCGCCCGACACTCAAAATCAGCCCAACCGCCATCAACGCGCTCATCAGGCTGGAGCCGCCATAACTGATGAACGGCAAAGCGTTCCCTGCCAGCGGCAAGATGTTCAGCATCATGCTCATGTTGCCAAAAGCCTCCAGCCCCAGCCAGAGCGCGAGGCCGGAAGCCAGCAGCCGCCCGTAAGTGTCGGGGGCTTCCAACGCGATGCGCATGCCCCGCCACACAATGACGGCGAACAACAACACCATAAAAGTGCTGCCCACCACACCGTATTCCTCGGCCACCACCGCAAACACGCTATCGCTGTGCGGCAAGGGAAGGCCGCTGACCTTGACCTGCGACTGCCCCGGCCCCACGCCAAACCAGCCGCCGCGTGCCGCCGCCGAAATCGCCATCCGAATCTGTTCGGCTGCATGGGTGGGGTCCTGCAAGCCGGCGATATATTCCTGCAGGCGGTGCATGCCGCGGGGATAAACCAGCAGCACCAGCGCGCCACCGAGCAACGCCGCGCCACCCACTAACGCCAACTGTCGCCAGCCCCCCCCCGCCAGGAAAAACATCAGCATGCCAATCGCCACGATGGTGATGGCGGCGCTGAGGTCGGGCTCCAGCAATACCAAACCACCGGTCACACCCAGCAGGAAGCCCAGCGGATACAGGCCATATTCGCGGGACGAAAGCCGTCCCTCACGGCGGGAAAGCCACACAGCCAGGTAAAACACCGTGGCGACCTTGGCCAGTTCCGAAGGCTGCACCGAGCCGCCGCTGAGGAAACGCCCCGTGCCGCCGCCGAGATGCTTCAGCGCCAACACAATCACCAAGGCGCCCCACACGCCAAACAAGGCCAACGGAGCCAACCGCTGCCAGCGGCGGTAGTCCACTGCCGCCAGGAAGACCATCAGCCCCAACCCCAAAAAGACGAACATGGTCTGCCGGCGCACCAGCCGCATCACATCCACGCTGCCATTGGGCTGGCGGCTGCCAAAGAACCACTGAAACGTGGGGCTGGTGGAATAGACCATCAGCAGGCCCCACAGCAGCAGCAAGATGACCGCCAGCACCAACCAGCCATCGGTGCCTTGAAGCCAAACCGGCTGCCATGTGCCGTTGCGGCGTTTCACAGTGCGTTGACCCATGCTCTAAACCTCTCACCGCGCTCGGCAAAATCGCGGAACTCGTCGAAACTGGTGCCGCCGGGGGAAAGCAACACCACGTCGCCCGGCTGGGAGGCATGATAGGCTGCCCGCACCGCGTCTTCCAGCGAACCACAGCGCAACACGGTTTCGGGCAACGGCCCCTCGGCCTGGGAGAGCGCCTCCAAAATCAGGTCGGCAGCCTCGCCAAAAACCACCAGTGCCCGCACCCGCTGGCGCACCAGCGCAGCCCACGCATCCCAGGGCAGTTTTTTGTCACGCCCGCCTGCCAGCAGCACAATCGGCTCGTCAAACGACCGAATGGCGGCCATGGCTCGTTCCGGCGCGGTAGCGATGGAATCGTTGTACCACGCCACGCCATCGAGCACCCGCACCAGTTCCAGCCGGTGGGGCACGCCAGCGAAGCCCTCGACCCCTGCCCGCATGTGTGCAGCGGAAAGCCCCAACGCGGCCGCTACCGCGCTCGCGGCCAACACATTACGCACATTGTGCTCGCCGCGCAGGCGAATGACCTCGCGAGCGAACAGCGGGCACACGGCGCCGCCTTCCCGCAGGGCCAGGGCATCGCCGTCGAGGAACACGCCATCCACCCCATCGGGGGGCGGGGCAAACCCAAAAGCCAGCAACCGTCCCTGCACCTGCGGGCGCAGCCCCCAGGCCCCGGCATCTTCCCAGCCCAACACCGCGGTGTCGGCCGGCGTTTGGAAGGTCAGAATGCGGGCTTTGGCCGCGGTGTAGGCTTCCATGGTGCCGTGGCGGTCGAGGTGGTTGGGCGTGATGTTGAGCACCGCGGCAACGTGCGGGGCGGTGTGCATCAACTCTAACTGGAAACTGGAAAGTTCCATCACCGCGAGGTCGTCGGCAGTCATCTCGTCCACATCGGCGATGAGCGGGTTGCCGATGTTGCCGCCCACCCATACCATGCGCCAGCGCCTGGGCAGCCCTGCAACAGCGGCACGCGCCGCCCCATTTAATTGGCTATACGAAGCGCCGCGCACCGCCTCCGCTGCCGCCCCGGCCATCCGCCCCACCAGCGTGGTCGTGGTGGTCTTTCCCGCCGAGCCGGTAATGCCCACCACCGGGCAGGGCGCGACCTCCATGAAAATCTGCGCTTCGTTGCTCAGCGGGATGCCGCGCTGCACGGCTTCCTGCACCAGCGGCAGGCTCAGCGGCACCCCACCCGAAGGGCAAACCAGATCCACGCCGTCCAGCGCCTCCAGGGGGTGGCCTCCCGTCACCCAGCGGACGGGCAAATCGGCCAGTTGCTCGCGGGCCGTGCGAAGGGCTGCGGGCGAGCGGCGGTCGTTGAGCACCACCCCCGCACCGTGGCGCGCCAGGTAGCGGGCCAGCGCCGTGCCCTGCCGCCCTGCACCAATGATCAACACCCGACGCCCTGCATATTTATTTGCCATAGCCCACCGCAATCGCCACGCCAATCATGGCAGCCAGCAAACTGATCAGCCAGAAACGCTGCACTACCTGGGTCTCACTCCAGCCCAGCAGTTCAAAATGGTGGTGCAAGGGCGACATCTTGAACAATCGCCGCCCGCCGGTGAGTTTGAAATAACCCACCTGCAAAATCACGCTGAGCGCCTCGGCCACCGGCACGATGGCAATCAGGGGCAGCAACAGCCACTGGCCGGTCATCAACGCCACCACGCCCAGGGCCGCGCCGAGGGAAAGCGAACCGGTATCGCCCATGAAGAGCTGCGCGGGGTGAACGTTGAACCACAGGAAGCCGAAAATGCTGCCTACCAGCGTAAAGGCAAAGCGCGCCAGATAAATTTGGCCCTGCATGAGCGCAATGCCGCCGTAAGCCGCAAAGGCAGTGGCCGCAATCAGCCCGGCCAGGCCGTCGAGGCCATCGGTGAGGTTGATGGCGTTGCTGGAAGCCACAATCACGAAAGTCGCCAGTGGAATGTAAAGCCACCCCAGCGTGAGGGGGTGCAAAACGCCAGGAATCAGCAACTCGGGCACCTGAAGGTAATGCTGCAAACCAAAAGCCGCGCCCAGCGCCAGCAGGGTTTGCAAACCAAATTTGGTGCGCGCCCGCAGCCCTTCACCTTTGCGGCCGCGCAGCCCGGCCCAATCGTCCACCGCCCCAATGGCGGCAAACCCCAACAGCACCGCCAGCGGCAGCAGCACCGAGCGCCCCGAATAGGTCGCGCCCAAAATCCAGCCCGCGTTCAGCAGCAGGATGATGAAAGTGACCGGCAGCACGATCATCACGCCGCCCATGGTCGGCGTGCCCAACTTGGAAAAGTGCCGTTGCGGGCCTTCCAGGCGGATGATTTTGCCCACCTTGAAGTGCCGCAAAATCTGCAGCAGGGGGTCGCCCCAAATCACGGTCAACACGAAACTCAAGGCCGCGAGGCTGAGGGCGAGCGTGGTAGGGGCAGGGCTGGTAATCATTCTGCCGCCTCCAGCGCCCCCACAATGCGGTCCATCTGCACCCCACGCGAGCCTTTGACCAGCACCACGTCGTCGGGGCGCAGCACCTTCCGCAAGAGCGCAATAGCCTCTTCGGCGGTCTCGGTTTCCAGCACGCGGGAAGGCGGCAAACCGGCTTCCCGCGCAGCCCGGGCGATGATGTGGGCGCGCTGGCCCACCGTGACCAGCAGCGAAACCACCTCAGCCGCCCGCAGCCCTACTTTGCGGTGGCTTTCCTGCTCGTAGGGGCCAAGTTCCAGCATGTCGCCCAGCACAGCCACCCGGCGGCCGGGCAAATCGGCCAGCAGGTTGAGCGCCGCCAGCGTCGATTGCGGCGAGGCGTTGTAAGTGTCATCGAGCAGCAGCGCGCCATTCTCAGAGCGCACCGCCACCAGCCGCAACTGGGTATGCCCCATCCGCAGGCCAGACACAATGTCGCCCCAGGTCAGACCTTCCAGCAGCCCCACCGCGGCCGCACGCAACACCGTGTGGGCCGAATGCCGCCCTAAGAGCGGCACCTTGACGGTGAGTGTCTCACCCCGGTAATGCAACCGCAGGCGGATGCCATCCAGCCCCAGGCCCTCAATCTCATCGGCCCACAAATCGGCCTGGCGGGAAAGCCCATAAAAGAACACCCGCGCCTGCGTTTTCTCGGCCATCGCCCGCACTAGCGGGTCGTCGTAATTGAGTACAGCCACGCCGTCGGGCGCAGGCGGCAGGGCTTCCACCAGTTCGGCCTTGCCCCGAGCAATGGTTTCCTGCGAACCGGCCCGCTCGGCGTGCACCAGGCCGATGTTCGTCACCACACCGATTTGCGGCTGGGCGATGTCACACAACAAGGCAATGTCGCCGGGCACATAAAAGCCCATTTCCAGCACTGCCCGCTCGTACCCCTCGGTAAGCCGCAGCAAAGTGAGCGGCAGGCCAATTTCGTTGTTGAAGTTGCCGATATTTTTCAAGGTGCGATAGCGGCGGCTGAGCACCTGGGCGGTGAGTTCCTTGGTGGTCGACTTGCCCACGCTGCCGGTAATGCCCACCACGCGCACATGCGCCATCTTGCGTCGCCAAAAACGCGCCACCGTTTGCAAAGCCAGCAGGGTGTCTTCCACCTGCAGGCAGCCCGGCGTGCGGAAGCCCCGCCACGCCTTTTCAGGGAAGCCGCCGCGCACATCCAGCAAGGCGCAGCCCGCCACCGGGCGAGAAACCAGAGCCAGCGTCGCGCCGCGGCCAAAGGCATCGGCGACGAACTCATGCCCATCGCGCTTCTCACCGGGCAAAGCGACGAACATCGCCCCCGGAATGGCCTGGCGGGAATCCACCACCGTTTCGGTGACGACTTCCTGCCCGCCGGGGGGACGCACGCCCGTCAGGGCTTCGACGACATCGGCTAAGGTCAGCATCGCTTTTTGGCCTCAGGGTTGTTGCGCCTCGGCGGCGCTGAGTTGCTTGCGGACACGGTCAGGCGGCACCCGCTCGATAGCAGCCACACGCTGCACCATGTTGGCGAAGACCGGAGCCGCCACCACAGAAGCCCAAATACTGGTCTTGGGCCGCTCCAGCCAGACGTAAATCACATACTGCGGTTTGTCGGCAGGGAACCATCCCACAAAAGAGGCATTGGTCGCCCGGGTAATGTAACCTTCGCCCTGGATGGAAATCTCTGCCGTGCCGGTCTTGCCGGCCACGCTGTAACCCTCCACCAGCGCCGCCGAAGATTCGCCCTTCAATGATTGGGTCAGCATCTGGCGCATGGTGCGGGAAGCCTCGGCCGAAATGACCTGCGGCGGCGGGTCGGGATGGTAAGGATAAGCCCGGCCGTTGACCACCTCATATCGCAAAACATGGGGCGTCACCAGGTAACCGCCGTTGGCAATGGCCGAAGCCGCAGCAATCATTTGCATAGGGGTGACGTCAATGGCCTGGCCGAAAGCCTGAGAAGCCCAGTCCGAATGCGACCAATATTTGGTCCCCGGGGTGCGATAATAGCCAGGCAATTCACCGCCCAAATCAACGCCGGTGGGGCGGCCAAAGCCAAAAGCCTGCAAGTAATCGTAAAAAGGCTGCTTCTTCAGCCGATCAACGGCCACCCATGCCAGGCAAGTGTTGAGGGAATGCTGCAAACAGCCCACCATGGACTGGTCGCCCCATGCTCCGCGGTTCCAGTTCCACACCGTGCGGCCGGGCACCTGAAACGTGCCCACATCGTGGAACACTGTTTGGGGCGTGACCTTCCCAGCGTCGACAGCCGAAGCCATCGTCACGATTTTGAACACCGAGCCCGGCTCATACGAGCGCTCCACGGCAAAATCCAGTGCGTCCCATTTCTTCAAGTGCTCTTGAATGGCGCGATAATCGTTCAAATTGGGGCGCGGGTACTGCCCAATGGCCAGCAAAGCGCCGCTGTAAGGGTCGGCCACGATAATGGTGGCGCTATCGGCCTTGGTGTGTTGCACCGCCCGCCAGGCCTCTTCCTCGGCAGCCCGCTGCAAGGGGCGGTCCAGGGTAAGGTAAAGCGCCACCGGCTGGGGTGCGGACTGCTGCTGCTTCTTGTCCTGATGCCAGGGGGCGTAGGGATAATGCACCAAGGCCACGCCGCCCTTGAGCAACTGGTTGTAATACTGTTCCACACCGCCATAGCCATCGCCCGACCCGATGGCTACGAAGCCCAACACATTGGCCGCCAAGTCGCCTTCGGGGTAATAACGCACCAGACGCCGCACAAAAGTGAGTGCCCCTCGCAACGGCACCGGCTTGCCATCCGGCCCCGGCACCTTCCACTTGCTGGCGCGCTCTTCCAGCAACTCCTTTTGCTGCTCGCTCACCCGGTTGGAAACCAGCACCGCCTTCACATTCTTGTTCTTGTTGTTCACCAGCGCCTGCAGCAGTGCGCCCTCATCCAGGTTCAAGACGTCGGCGAGGTCGTGGGCAATTTGGGGCAGCGCCTCGGCCGGCACCTTACCCAAAGGAACATCCACTTCATAAGCCGGGCGGTCACCAGCCAGCAAATGGCCGTTGCGGTCGTAAATCAACCCTCGCGGCAGCGGCACCCTCTCCGCGTAGCCTTCACGCACCTCGCGCGCCAGCCAGTTGCGCTCGGTGCCCGTCTGCAGCATAATCAAGCGCGCCACCACCACCAGCCCCAGGGCCAACACACCGCCCGCGGCTATGGCATAGCGCCACAACGCCACCTCATGGCGAGGTGCATCGGGGGGAACGGGCACAGTGGGGGCACTCATGGGGTCGGCTCCAACAACAGGTAACGGCTCAACCAATGGATCAGCGAAATCGTGTAGGCTTCCGGCAAGGGCGGCTCACCGGTCAACGGCTGCAATCCCGCCTGGGGCACAGCCACATCCGTTTCAGGGAGGGCATTCGGCGGCACCGGCACAAAGTGTTCCTGCGCCGGGCTGACCGGCTTGTAGCCCTGGGCTTCCGCTGCCCGCAGCAGCACTTCGACCGATTGCATTTCGGCCAGGCGGGTTTGCAGCACCACAATATCCTGCTCTTCTGTCAAGGTCTGCTGCTGCAAGTCCCGCAAGCGATAGTCCAGCATCAGGGCCTGGGCCGAAAGATGCACCTCAAAGGCAAACACCAACGCCACCACCAGGGCCGCGGCCAAACTGCCCAACAACCAGCGCATCCGCCGCCGCCAGGGCAATTCTCGATAAGCCTGTGTCACGCGCTGAAAGCGATTGCTCATCTCAGGCATCCTTGCAAGCCCTATGCCAACTTCTCGGCCACACGCAACCGGGCGCTGCGGGCACGGGGGTTACGGGCCATTTCCTCGGCGGTGGGGCGCATGGGGAACGGCTTCAACAACTGCACCCGCGCCGGGCGGTCGCAATCGCAATGCGGCATCTCGGGCGGGCACACGCAATAGCCACTCTCTGCCCGCAGAAAGTGCTTGACCATGCGGTCTTCCAGCGAATGGAAAGCAATCACCGCCAGCCGCCCGCCGGGGTTCAGCGCTGCCACAGCCTGGGGAAGCACCCGCTCGAGGTTGTCCAGTTCCCGATTGACAGCAATGCGCAGCGCCTGGAAAGTGCGCGTCGCGGGGTGCATGCCTCGCTTGCCCGAGCGAGTGGCCCCAGCCACCACCTCGGCCAGTTCGCCCGTCGTGCGGATGGGACGATGGCGCACAATGGCCCGCGCCACCTGCCGGGACCGGCGCTCTTCGCCATAGCGCCAGAGGATATCGGCCAGGGCAGCCTCGTCCAGCGTGTTGACCAAATCGGCCGCCGTCAACGGCTGGGAAGGGTCGAAACGCATGTCGAGCGGGGCATCGTGGCGGAAGGAAAAGCCCCGCTCGGCCACATCCACCTGCATGGACGAAACGCCCAGGTCGAGGAGAATGCCATCCACGCCTTCCCACCCCACAGCCTGAAGGTGTGCGGCCAGGTCGGCATAAGAGCCACGCCGCAAAAGGGCTCGCTCACCGAAAAGCGCCAGGCGCTCCGCGGCAAGTGCCAGGGCCGCGGGGTCCACATCCAGCCCCAGCAACACACCATCGGGGCTGCTGGCTTCCAGAATGCCAAAAGCATGGCCGCCAGCACCAAGCGTGCCATCCACATAGCGGCCGCCTGCACGCGGGCGAAGGGCTTCTAAAACTTCCTGGTAAAGTACCGGCTGGTGCGGCCAGGGCACCGGGGCCTCCTACGGTTGAGCGGGCGCGTCGTCGCCGGGGGAAAGGTCAAGCGCCGCGAAACGACGGGCGTTGGCCTCAGCGTCTTGCAGTAAGGCGTTTTGGGCCTCCCAATCCTGCGGCGGCCAAATCTCAAAGTAATCGCCCACGCCCACGATGACAGCCTCGCCATCCAGCCCCACGGCTTCCCGCAAGTAGGGAGGAATGAGAATGCGACCGGCGCTATCCACTTCAACCGGGCTGGCAGCCGAAAAGATGAGGCGCTTGAGTTGCCGCGCCACAGGGTCGGTCATGCTCAGCGCGTTGACGCGGCGGTAAATCTGCTGGAAGACGGGAGGCGTCAGCACCATCAGGTTGCGGTCGAAACCCTGCACGAGGTAAGCCCCCTCGCGCAGCAAGTCGCGAAAGCGCGCCGGAATGGTCAGGCGTCCTTTCTTATCCAAACTGTGGCGATAACGGCCCAAGAACATTTGTTCGCATCTCCCAATTAAAGCAGAAACGCCGCTGACCGGCGCTCCACTTCGCGACACTTTATCCCACAACCACCCACAGTATAAAGGAATTTGGGCAAAAAAGCAAGTCCCGCGCCACCCCGCCGCGCTGGCGCAGCCCGTTTGCCCCCCTGACGGCCGCTTCCCGCTCGCATTTGCGGGTTTTACTGTTACAATAATGGTGAGTTGCGTCTCCTCTGCCCCCACCATCGCCCACTGCCCCCCTTCTTTGCCAGGCCCCATGCACTGCACCTCACCTGCACCTCATGCTGCATTTCTGGATTTTAGACCCCGACCCTGCCAGCATTTCGTGGGCTCGCGCCGCGCTCGAAACCCACTTTAACGGCGCGCGGGTGCTTTCGATTACCTCGACCCGGGCCTGGAAACGCGCGCTCAAACACGAGGCCTGGCCGCAGGTCATCCTGACCGAAGCCCAGCTTCCCTGGGGGACTGTCGAAGACCTGTTGGCCTACCTCACCCGCCAACATCGCCACACGCCGGTCATTTTGCTCAGCGACCGCGTCGCCGAGGGCACAGTGGCGCACTTGTTCGACCGCGGCCTGGACGATTACCTGCCCAAAACGCCACCCCAGCCCCTGTTACTGGCCGCCCGCGCCCGGCGCCTGCTGGCCGATTACGCCCCTCTTCGCCATCAACTCACTTACCTCAAACGGCTCGACAAACGCGTGTTCGCGTCCGACAACCCCCACGTCATCGCCACCGAAGCCCTCACCTTGCTGGCCGAGTCGGCGCGGGCGATATGGGGCGCTTCGGTTGTCGTGCGCAACGATAGCAGCCAAACGGGCGAGGTGCTGGCCGTCTATCAGCCCATTGGCACGCACCTCACCCATGCGGGCGAACACTGCCCGTTGGAAGTGCTCCCGCCAATTCCCCCCATGTTGGAATGGCATTTCTCTTCCATCGAAAAACTGCCCGTGGCCCCCTTGCGCCATGCGCTGCGCAAGAAAGGTGTGCAATGGGTGGGGGTTTACCGCCTGCCCATCGGGCCTAACATCTACGGGCTACTGCACCTTGGCTGGCAACAGCAGGAAGACGCCACACCCTCCATCCTGGAATTCATCTCGACCACGGTGCACTGGCTTTCCTCGGCTGTGTATCGCGCCATCAAACTGCGAGAAGAGCGCCACGCCCTCTACCAGGCCCGGGCGCTGACCAACCTCGTGCTTTCCCTCAACCGCTCACTGGACACCGACATGATCTTCCGTCGGTTGCTGGAAGGCCTGCAGGCCGTGGTGCCTTACGAACAGGCTTCGGTGTGGGAATGGACCGAAGACGACGACCTGATCGTGCGCCACATCAGCGGCTATGCCGTCACACCCGAGGAATTCAACGCGCAGATTAACAACCTCCCGCTGCCCCCCCGGGAATGGCCCACCATGACCATTTTAGTCGAAACCCGCCGGCCCTTGCTCATTCCCGACGTTACCCAATTCCCCGACTGGCAACCGCTGGACTTCACCCAAAACGTCCGCTGCTGGCTGGGGGTTCCCCTCATTTACAACGACAAAACCATAGGCGTTCTGGCTTTAGATGCCTCTGAGCCCTACCGCTTCACCGAAGAACACATGCACCTGGCCCAGACCTTAGCCAGCGCAGCGACCATCGCGCTGCAAAACGCCCGCCTTTTCCAGCACGAACATCGCCGCCGCGAGGAACTCAACACGTTGCGCTTAGCCAGTCTGCAACTGGTCGCCAGCCTCGAGCCATCGGAGGTACTTTCCAACCTGCTGTGGGAAACCCTGCGCATCGTAGACGCCGACGACGCCCACATCTTCCTCTACGATGGCGAAAAAATCACCTTCGGCACGGCCATTTGGGACGGCAAAATTCAAGACCACCCCCTCAACATACCCCGCCCCCACGGCATCACCTACACCGTGGCCCACAGCGGGCAAATGCGCGTCGTGCCCAACATCCGCAAAGACCCGCTTTTCACCGACGCCCCGTGGGAAGGCGCGATCATCAGCATCCCTCTCATCGCCCACGGCAAAGTTCACGGCGTGATGAATGTCGCCTGGCATCGGCCCAGGCGCTTCTCGCGCGACGAAACCAGCCTGCTGCAAATGCTGGCCGATTACGCCGCCATTGCGCTGGAAAACGCGCGATTGGTTGACACGCTGCAAAGCAAAATTCGGCAACTCTCGGTGCTTTCCGCTGCCAGCGCGGCCCTGCGTGAAGCCAACACCCCGCAGGAAATCGCCCAGAAACTGGCCGAGCAGGCTATTCGCCTGGGGAAAGCCGAAAGCGCGATGATTGTGCGTTACGCCGATGAGGCCAAAACCCAGGCCGTGGTGGAATATGTCATCGGCATGGACGCCCACCTCATCGGCCATTTCTTCTCCCCCACTTCAGGGGGGCTAACCCATTACCTGGCCCAAGCCAACCGTTTGGTCACTTTCCGCGACCTGAGCCAGTCGCCGCTGCTCCAACACCCACACTGGGTACGCCACATCGGGCCTGCGGTGGCCATCCCGTTACACACCCGCAGCGGCGACATGGTGGGGATGCTGCTCGTCGGGCGGCCCCACGGCGCTGAGCCGTTCAGCGAAGAGGAAATCACCCCGCTGGACGCGCTGGCCGAAATCGGCGCGACGGCACTGCAACGCGCCCATACTTCCAGCCAGTTGGAAGAGGCTTTCCTGCAAGCGGTGTTGGCGCTTTCGCAAGCGATGGACGCTCGCGACCATTACCACGGCGGTCACAGCAAGCAATTGGCCGAATGGAGCGGGGCCGTAGCCCATGCCATGGGGCTCTCGGAAGAAGAAACGGAAACCGTGCGGCTGGCCGCCCTACTGCACGACATCGGCAAAATTGGCATTCCCGACGAAATCCTGCTCAAGCCCGGCCCCCTGACCCCGCGCGAGTGGGAAATCATGCGCCAGCACCCCCTCATCGGGGCGCGCATTCTCCGCCCTTTGCGCCGCCTGGAAGCCGTGGCGCAAATTGTGGAAGCCCACCATGAGCGCTGGGACGGCAGCGGCTATCCTCGGGGCCTGAAAGGGGAAGCCATTCCGCTGGGGGCGCGCATCCTGGCGGTGGTTGATTCCTATGGCGCCATGATTGACAAGCGGGTGTATCACGCGCCCCGCTCGCACGAAGAGGCCGTCGCCGAAATTCGGCGGCAGGCCGGCAAACTCTACGACCCCCACGTGGTCGAAGCCTTTTTGGAAGTCATCGACTATCTCTCGCCGTCGCCGCCTCCTCGCGCCAGCCACAGCCCGCGCCCCTTCCCCCCAACGCCCGCACCCTGAGCGGAGCGCGAGCGCCAGCAGACGCCGCTGGCCAAGAACATGCCACTGAGCGCGGAACGCTGCAAGCAGCATGGCCCAAAACTGAGGTTAAAAAACAAACGCCCGCTTGCGTAGCGGGCGTTGGCATTCCAGGCAGCGGGCAGGCTGCCTTCAGGGGATGTTTCTTGTTCAAGCGTGCTTCACGGGGATGATGGTCACTTTTCGCCGCGGTTCGCGCCCCACGCTTTCAGTGGTCACCCGCGGGTCATCGCGCAGGGCAATGTGGATGATGCGGCGCTCGTTGGCAGGCATCGGCTCCATGGAAACCCGGCGACCGGTGCGGGCCGCCTGTTCGGCCATCCGCTTTGCCATGCGCCGCAGTTGCTCTTCGCGGCGCCTGCGGTAATGCTCAACATCCACAATCACCGTGACGGTACGCCCCAGTTCTTTGCCCACGATGAGGCGCGTAATGAACTGCAGGGCGTTGAGGCGCTCGGCACGCCGCCCAATGAGGATGCTGAGGTCATGGCCGCTGATGTCAACCAAGACCGGGGGGCGATGGCCTTTTTCAGCCTCGCCATAGCGAGCCGTGACTTCGGCGCGCACGCCCATTTTCTCCAGCAATTCGGCCACGGTTTCCTGCGCAACCCGCAAAGTGCGGTCGCCATCGGCAGCGGCTGCTGCAGGCCGCTTCGAGGGGGCAGCAGGCGCTTTACCTCGGGAAGATTTCCCACGGCGGCTGCGCGTCCGCTGCTGGGGCGGGCGGGCTTCCGAAGGTGCCGCCGGCCGGGGTTGGGGCGCCCGGCGAGCGGGCTGCGGTTGCGGCGCGGGTGCAGGCGCCGAAGGGGCTTCGGGCGGGGCTTTCACTACCAAACGCACCCGGGCATCTCGGTGCCCCAAGAGGCCGAACAACCCCCGCCCGCCGCGGTCAAGAATTTCGACTTCTACGGCTTCCAGCGGCAGGCCCAACTGGGCCAGACCTTTGGCTACGGCCTCGTCCACGGTCGGAGCAATCACTTCCAAAGTCGTACGCGCTTGTTCGTGCATAAGAGCCTCGCTTTCTCACAAAGTGCCGGTGGGCGGGCCAAGGGCCAGGCTTCCTGCTATCTGAAACTAAATATCTTCTTCATATCCAGTTTGCCCATCATAGCGTATTGACCAATCGTTGCCAGGTTACTGATGAGGAAGTACAGCCCTAAACCCGAAGGGAATGTCAGTGTGAGGTAGAAGAGGAAAAGGGGCATGTAAATGGTCATCATCTGCCCCATCATCGCGCCCTGCTGCCCGCTGCCCGAGGTGGGCGTCATGATTTTCGACTGGATGTAGGAAGTAATGCCGACCAGAATTGCCAACGTGGGAATACCAAAAGGAAGCCCCGGAATGTGCAGCCATTCGGGCCGCCCCAAATCCATCCACAGGAAGTGGCTGTTGAGCGGGATGAGTTTGGCAGTGTCGAAAATCGGGTAGATGTGATTGTGGAGGTCGATCAGTTCAATGGGAGCGTGCGCCAGCCCTTTGATGACGGCATAGTACAACCCGAAGAGCACCCCAAACTGCACCACCGTAGGCAGGCACGAGGCAAAGGGGTTGACGCCAAGTTCCTTGTAAAGGCGCATTTGCTCCTGCGCCAGTTTCTCTTTGTCGTTCTTGTATTTTTCCTGGATTTTCTTCCAGCGGGGGTCCTGCTGGAGTTTTTGCATTGCCTCCGCCCCCTCAAGTTGCTGCTTGGTGAGAGGGTACACCAACAAGCGGATGAGCAAGGTGAAGACAATGATCGCCAGGCCAAAATTGTGGCCTACCAGGTTGTAGATCCACAACAGGCTGTTGAGCATGGGGTCAATGACAAGCGTATTCCACATAGTGCGTTCCGTTTCGCCTCAGAGGGGGATAAAAAGCCGCCGCAGCGGCACACGGTGCTACTTCTGTTCCGTAGCCGTTTTGAGTGCAGCCTCGGCATCCTTTACCGAAAGCGTCCATTGGGTTTTCCCATCAGGCGTGAAGGCCAGCACCAGTTCATCACCTTTGTAGGGAGCGACAAACACTAAGCCATCCCCCGCCACGGGCGAGGCATAAAGTTTGCCCTGCACCGTGTGCTGCCAGAGCGGCTTACCATCGGGCGTGAAGGCCAGCACGAGGTTGTTTTCGGTCGTGAAGTAAACCGTGCCATCCATCACAAGGGGGCGGCCTACAATCGCGCCATCGGGGCTTTCCGTCCAGGCAGTTTCGCCATCCTGGGCACGGAGTGCAAAAAACTTGCCAGTAATATCACCCACGTAGAGCATGCCGTCGGCATAAGCCGGCGCGCTCCAGACCCACCCCGCCGTTTTGGCCTTCCACAGCACTTTACCGTCCTCGGCGTTGAGGGCCACGACGTCGTTGGCAAAAGTGCCAACATAGAGCACCCCATCCACCAGCGTCGGCTGGGAAGCCAAAGCGCCGCCGAGGTCCACATCCCACACCAGCGAGCCATCGGCAGCGTTCACGGCATAGAGGTGGTGCCCCAGGGAAGGCACATACAGGCGTGTGCCGTCAAAGGCCGGCGTTCCCCACAGGGGCTGCCCATCGGCCCGGAAGACCCACTTCTGATGGCCCTTCAAGTCCAGCGCGTAGAGGGAACCATCGGCATTAGGGGCATAAATGGCATCTTGCGTTACCAGCGGCGAAGCCACATAATGGCTTTGAGCACCGCTGAATTTCCAGAGCAAGTCGCCCCCGGAAAGGCCGTAAAGCGCCCCGCTATAATCGCCCACAACCACCACACTATGGTCGGGGGCCACGGCCGGTGCAGCATAGGCACTGAACGATTTGCCTTCCCCACGGAATGCCCAGCGAAAAACCCCGGTTTTGGCATTGAGGGCATACACCGCTGGGCCGGCAGCCACATACACCGTCTCTTCGTCCACACTGACGCCCGGCCAACTATTAGCCCCCAAACGGGAGCCACAAGCACTGAGCGCCAACACGGCAGCCAGGGACACAATCAGCAACAACCAGCGTTTCTTCAAATTTCTCTCCATAAGGATACTCTTAGGGAACGGGGTCGTACCCGCCCGGGTTGAATGGATTGCAGCGCAACACCCGCCAGATCGCCATCAGCCCCCCCTTGATGACACCATATTTGTAAATGGCCTCATAGCCATAATGCGAGCAGGTGGGGTAGAAGCGGCAAGTGTTGGGCGGCAAAGTCTTCGCCAAAGTCATTTGATACAGCCGCACCAACAACAACAGCGCCAGCCGCGGCCAATAGTTGGGGGTACGCGGCAAAGCTCCCAACGGCGAAGGGTCGGGGTTGGGAGGACGCAACGAGAAGTCAAAGGCCTCGTGGTCGTGCGGGTGCGTATGCGTATGGCTCATAAGGAATCCGACGAAGCGGCGTCGGGCTGGTCAGCAAGCAGTCCCGCCCGCTGCAACAGGCTCACCACCGCAGCACGGATGGCGGCGAAAGGGGCATCGGCCATCGGCTTGCGGGCAATCAACATCAGGTCATAGCCTGGAGGCAAAAGCGGCACAAGGGGGCGCATAATTTCGCGCAAGCGGCGCTTGGCTCGGTTCCGTTGCACCGCCTTCCCCACGCTGCGGCCCGCCGCCACCCCCACGCGCACCTGTGGCAGGCCGTTGGGCGCCACAATCAATACGACCAGCGGGTGGGCGTAAGCCTTTCCTTCACGCCGCACCCGCTGAAAATCCGAGTTCTTCCTCAGGCGAAACCTGCGATTCACAGCATTGCCGCAGCCGGGCAGGCAGCCGACGCTTAGGCTTTCCAGTTGATCCGCTTGACGTGATTGTTCATTTTGACCGTCAGGCGATGGCGGCCCTTCAAACGGCGGCGCTTGAGCACCAACCGACCGCCCCGCGTGGCCATGCGGGCGCGGAAACCGTGCCGTCGCAGGCGACGGCGGATTTTAGGTTGATAAGTCCTCTTCGGCATCGTTCTCCCTCGCGACAAGATTTCAGCCCACAGGCTGAGAACAGGCAAACAAAAGCCTCCCCATCCAGGCGGATGGGGCAGTGCGGGGGGATTATACCGCAACCTCGGCGTTTGGTCAAAGCAAAAATGATATACTTCACCCAACCCTCACCACCCAACACACGCTCATGCCTTCCTCAAATCGCCCTCGTTGGATTGACCTCCGCCACGACCTTCCCGGCATTGCCGACCTGCTTTCCACGGCCTTTGCCGAGCGGCTGGACGAGGACGGCCACGCCGCCCTCCGTCAGTTGCGCCGCATCGCCCGCAGCCGCAGCGCCCAGCGCGCCTATGCCGCCCGTGAAATTCCCGGCGCGCCGCTTTATGGCTTCGTGTGGGAAGCCGATGGGCGCATCGTGGGCAACGTCAGCCTGATCCCTCTCCAGGCCAAACCCAAGCAATACCTGATTGTCAACGTCGCTGTGCATCCGGCCTACCGGCGGCAGGGCATCGCCGCCGCGCTGATGCAGGCCACCCTCCGCCATGCCCGCCAGCGCGGGGCGCAGGCCGTGTGGCTTCAGGTGGAAACCTGGAACAAGGGCGCTATCGCCCTCTATCACCGTCTGGGCTTCACCGACCGCGACGTCGTAACC
The DNA here is from genome assembly GCA_011322445.1 of Chloroflexota bacterium. NCBI lineage: Bacteria > Bacillati > Chloroflexota > Chloroflexota bacterium. The sequence continues at coordinate 152,682 of DRMV01000048.1, forward strand.
CTGTGGAAAGCCCAGCCCGATGCACAGGCCACCGCGCCCACCTTGCCGGGCATCCGCGTGCATTCCCGACTCACTCGCCGCAGGGAATGGCCGCAAGTGAAAGCATGGTTGCAGACCATCTATCCCGCGGAACGGGCATGGCACAGGCCGTTGGCTTCATGGCGAGGGCTGGCCCCCGGCTGGCGCGGCTTCGCGTGGCGCTTGTTGCACCCTTTGTCTTTCCGCATGTGGGTTGCTACCCGCTCAAAGCGGCTGCTGGGCACGGCAGCATGGCTTCCCACCGGCGGCTCGCCCACCGATGCTTTCCTGCTGGCCGCCCCTCCCGACCTGCCCCCTGCCGAAGTTGCCGCTCTCCTCGCCCCACTCCGCCGCCATGCCCCTCGCCCTCTGCGCGGCGAACTTCCCCAGGGCTTCCTCGCCGAAGGGTTGAGCGCCGCGGGTTTCGAGGCCAAGCGGCATTTGCTGTGGATGAAATGGGCACCGCTTATAGAAAGTTAACCCAGGCGTGCTACAATGAAAACAGACACAACCGGGCCGCTCCAACGGCCTTCCCCGCTACCAAGGAGGCTTCCCCATGCGCATCACCTTCCACGGCGCTGCCCGTACCGTCACTGGCTCTCGCCACCTGCTGGAAATCAACGGCAAACGTGTGTTACTGGACTGCGGCCTCTACCAGGGCCGCCGCAAGGAAACCTACGAGCGCAATCTGCATTTCGGCTTCGACCCGCGCAGCATCGACGCGGTGGTGCTTTCCCACGCGCACATCGACCACAGCGGCAACCTGCCCCTCTTAGTCAAAAACGGCTATGAGGGGCCAATTTTTGCCACTTCGGCCACGGCGCACCTCGCCAACATCATGCTGCTCGATTCCGGCCACATTCAGGAATCCGACGTCAAATACCTGAACAAAAAGCGCCGCCGCAAGGGCCTGCCGCCCGTAGACCCGCTCTACACCATCGAAGACGCCGCCCGGGTAGCCGAACACTTCATCTCCATGCCCTACAACTACACTTTCGAAGTCGTGCCGGGCGTGCGCGCCAAATTCGTGGATGCCGGGCACATCCTCGGCTCGGCAGCCATCGTGCTCGACCTGGAAGAAAAGGGCCGCAAGGTGCGGCTCTGGTTTTCCGGCGACATTGGCCGCCGCCACATTCCCATCCTGCGCGACCCGGTGCTGCCCGACCGCGCCGATTACCTGCTGATGGAATCCACCTACGGCGACAAGCCCCACCGCGACGTGCAGGAAGCCTTCCAGGAACTGCGCGATGTCGTGCGGCGCACCGTCAAGCGCGGCGGCAAGGTCATCGTGCCTTCCTTTGCCGTTGGCCGCACCCAGGAACTCGTTTACGCCCTCCACCGCATGATCGAAAGCGGCGATATTCCCGAAATTCCCATCATCGTCGATAGCCCCCTGGCCGTGAACGCCTCGGAAATCTATCACGCGCACCAGGAATGCTACAATGAGGAAGCCCGCAAAATGCTGCTGCGGGGCGACGACGTCCTCGGCTTTGGGCGTGTGACCTATATCCGCTCGGTGGAAGATTCCAAAGCCCTCAACGACCGCACCGACCCGATGGTCATCCTTTCGGCTTCGGGCATGGCCGAAACAGGGCGCATTCTGCACCACCTGAAAAACAACATCGGGAATCCGCTCAACACGGTGCTCATCGTGTCGTGGCAGGCGCCCTACACCTTAGGCCGCCGCCTGGCCGACCGCGAGCCGGTAGTGCGCATTTTCGGCGAGGAATATCGCGTGCGTGCCGAAGTCGCCACCATCAACGGCTTTTCGGCGCACGCCGGCCGCAACGCCCTCATCAATTATGCCCTGCGCCTCAAAGGGCAGGCCAAGCGGGTGTTCATCGTCCACGGCGAGCCGCGCGGCGCCGAGCCGCTCATCGAAGCCCTGCGCGAGCACGGCATGAAAGTGGAATACCCCAACCTGAACGACAGTTTCACCCTCTGAAAAAGCAGCAGCCATCGCCAGGATGGCTGTTGTTTTCCCAATCCCCTCATCGGAGGTTCGTATGTCTCCCATTCGCACCATCATCATGGGCGCCGCGGGGCGCGATTTCCACAACTTCAACGTTTTCTTCCGCGACAACCCCGACTACGAAGTCGTGGCCTTCACCGCGACTCAGATTCCCAACATCGAAGGCCGCACCTACCCGCCCGAACTGGCAGGCAAGCAGTACCCCAAAGGCATCCCGATTTACCCGGAAAGCGAACTGTCACGCCTTATCAAGGAACTCAAGGTTGACCAGGTGGTCTTCGCTTACAGCGACGTGCCCCACGAGTATGTGATGCACAAAGCCTCGGAAGTCATCGCCGCCGGGGCCGATTTCCGGCTGATGGGGCTGGAAAGCACCTTAGTCGAGTCGTCCAAGCCGGTGGTTTCCATCGGCGCGGTGCGCACCGGCTGCGGCAAAAGCCAGACCACACGACGGGTTTCCCTGATTTTGCGCGACATGGGCTACAAAGTCGCCGTCATCCGCCACCCCATGCCCTACGGCAACCTGGCCGAGCAGGCCGTGCAGCGCTTCGCCACTTACGAAGACCTGGACAAGTACAAGTGCACCATCGAAGAGCGCGAGGAATACGAACCGCACTTAGACAACGGCATGATCGTCTTCGCCGGCGTGGACTACGAAGCCATTTTGCGCCAGGCCGAGAAAGAGGCCGACATCATCCTCTGGGACGGCGGCAACAACGACATCCCGTTCTACAAGAGCGATTTTCACATCGTGGTGGCCGACCCGCACCGCCCCGGTCACGAGATGAAGTATCACCCCGGCGAAGCCAACGCCCGCATGGCCGACCTCTTCATCATCAACAAGGTCGATACCGCCGACCCCGACGCGGTGCTGGAAGTGCGCGAGAACCTGCACGCCCTCAACCCCGACGCGCCGATCCTGGAAGCCGCCTCGCCCATCTTCGTGGACGACCCGGCGGCCATCCGCGGCAAGCGGGTGCTGGTGGTGGAAGACGGTCCCACCCTGACCCACGGCGGCATGGCCTACGGCGCGGGCTGGGTAGCGGCCAAGCGCTTCGGTGCGGCGGAAATCGTGGACCCGCGCCCCTACGCGGTCGGCTCGATCCGCGACACCTACGCCAAATACCCCACCACGGGCGCGGTGCTGCCCGCGATGGGCTACGGCGAAACCCAAATCCGCGAACTGGAAGAAACCATCAACAGCGCCGATGCCGACCTGGTGATCATCGGCACGCCAATTGACCTGCGGCGCGTGATGAAAATCGACAAGCCCAGCGACCGCGTGCGCTACGAATTGCAGGTCATCGGCACGCCGACGCTGGAAGACCTGCTGAAAGAGCGCTTCGGCCACTAACCCACCTTTATTAAACCCTCTCTCGAAATTCCTGGCTCGACGGCTTGCTCCTCACCTTTCCAACCAAGACGGGGAGCAAGCCTTTGTTTGTCCAGAGTGCACGCAAAATCTGTAGAAACGTCCGTCAGATGGTGAAAACGCCCTCTCCCCTCAAGCCGCCCGCTGAGCGAAGTCGAAGGGGTGTGGCTTTCTCGCCTCTCCCCGGAGGAGGAAAAAAGGCGAGCGTCGCGAGCCAAAGGGGGGTAAAGGCGAAACAACGCTTCTACGACATTTGCCGCACCCGTTTGTCCATCGCCTTTCTTTATGTGAGTTTTTTCATGTTAGAATGAAGCCGCCCCCTCACGGGAAAGCATTACACCGTACACAAAGCACAAAGTCTTGGGGGCTATTTTATCCGCTCGCAAGGAGGAAAACGATGAATATGTGGCAAGAATTCAAGGCTTTCGTCGCACGCGGCAACGTCATCGACATGGCTGTAGGTATTGTCATCGGGGCAGCGTTTGGCAAAATCGTCAGTTCCTTTGTCAACGACATCCTCATGCCCCCCATTGGCCTGGCGTTGGGAGGTATGGATTTTTCCAACCTTGCCATCACCCTCAAAGCCGCCAGCGGCGACACACCCGCCGTCGTATTACGTTACGGCAATTTCATCCAAACTACGGTCGATTTTCTTATCATCGCTTTAGCCATTTTCCTGATGATCAAAGGACTCAACGCCCTCAAACAGCCGGGAGAAGCCCCTGAAGAGGAAACCCCCGCGCCACCTCCCCCAGAAGTCGCTCTTTTGGAAGAAATCCGCGACTTGTTGAAACAACAGCGCTAAAAACTTCTTCTCACACAAAGGGTAAACCGTGCTTTCAGAGGCTCCTCTTCCCGAAAACTACCGCGCTGGCTTCGTTGCCCTGGCCGGACGCCCCAACGTCGGCAAATCGACCCTGATGAACGCCCTGTTGGGGCAGAAAATCGCCGCGGTCTCCCCCCGGCCGCAGACCACCCGCAAGCGCCAGTTGGGCATCTTTACCACCGAGCGCGGCCAAATCGTCTTCGTGGACGCACCCGGCATCCACAAGCCCCGCCACAAACTCGGCGAGGCAATGAACTACGAGGCGCTTTCCACCTGGGACGACGTCGACCTCATCCTCTTCATGGTCGATGGCTCCAACCTCCCCCACCCCGAAGACCGCCTGGTGGCCGAATTCCTGCAGCAGACCGCCAAAGACCTGCCGGTGCTCATCGTTTTCAACAAGGTGGACCTCACCCCGAAAGACCGGCTGGAAGCCTACCAGGCCATGTATCGCGAACTGCTGCCGGAAGCCCCGCTCATCCCGATTTCAGCACTCACCGGCGAAGGGCTGGACACGCTGCTGGACGCGATTTTCAAGCAGCTGCCCGTCAGCCCGCCCTACTACGACGAAGAAACCCTCACCGACCTCACCGAGCGGGAAATCGCCGCCGACCTGATTCGGGAAGCCGCGCTGCTGCACCTGCGCGACGAAGTGCCCCACGCCCTCGCGGTGCGCATCGACGAATTCAAGGAACGCGGTGAGCACGGCGCGTACATCGCGGCCACCCTGTTCGTGGAACGCGACTCCCAAAAGGGCATCGTCATCGGCAAGGGCGGGGCGATGCTGAAGAAAATTGGCAGCACGGCGCGGCAGTCCATCGAAGCCATGAGCGGGCGCAAAGTGTTTCTCGACCTGCGGGTGAAGGTGCGCAAGAACTGGCGCAACGACGCCAGCACCCTGCGCTGGTTCGGCTTCCGCCTGCCGCCTGCAAAGAAGGAGCGCTGACCATGTGGACGACCTGGCTGGGCGCGGCCATCGCCATCGCTCTGTGGGACTGGTTCGCGGTGGCACTTTCCCGCCGCCGAATGGGCTATTTCACCAAACCGGCCGTCATCGTGGCGTTGTTGGGGGCGGTGCTGGCCGCTTCGGCATCCCTCGGCAGCCCCACCCCGCTGCTCTCGTGGGTGGTGGTGGCGCTGGTTTTCTCGCTCGCGGGCGATGTCTTCCTCATGCTCCCCCGGGAACGCTTCACGTGGGGGCTGGGGGCCTTCCTGCTGGCGCACGTGGCTTACCTGATTGCTTTCAACCTTACCGCCCCCGCCTTCACAGCCTGGACTGCTGGCCTTGCTATTGGTGTAGGCATGCTCGCGGGCAAATTCTACGAGCGGTTGATCACCGCCTTGAACGCGTCGGGCAAAGGCTTCCTGAAAAAGCCCGTTGCGGCCTACACCCTCGCCATCAGCCTGATGGTGCTCTCCGCGCTCATGCTGCCCTTCCGCACCGACATCCCTCGCAGCGGGGCGCTGGCCGTGGCCGTCGGGGCAGTGCTCTTTTTCGCCTCCGACGGCGTGCTGGCCTGGAACCGCTTTGTGCGGCCCATTCCACACGGCAGGCTGTTCACCCGCATCCTCTACCATGTGGGGCAAATCGCCATCGTGCTCGGCGTCATCGTCATCGTCGGCGCCCCGCTGCCTTCCTGAAAAGCCATGATATAATGGATAAAAGCAGTCAACATGCCCATGGGGGCACCCTTCGTCTTTTCATCCTTTCAAGGAGCAAGAAATTATGGCTAAATTGGAAGCAATCGAAGGCATTGGCGACGTCTATGCCGGGAAACTACGCGCCGCGGGTGTGCGCGGCACCAACGACCTGTTGAAAAAAGGCAGCACCAAGCAGGGGCGGCAGGCTCTTGCCGAGCTGGCCGGCGTGAGCGAAAAACTGGTGCTCGAATGGGTCAACCATGCCGACCTGTTCCGCATCAAGGGCATTGGGCCCGAGTACGCCGACCTGCTGGAAGAAGCCGGGGTAGACACCGTGGTGGAACTCGCCCAGCGCAACCCCGACAACCTCTACGCCAAACTGGTCGAGGTCAACAAAGCAAAGAAACTGGTGCGCCGCCTGCCCACGCAAAACATGGTGAAGGCGTGGATCGCCCAGGCCAAAGAATTGCCGCGCATCATCCAGTACTAACCCATTTGCCTCAACGTATTCCGGGGGGCGCGCTTGCGCCCCCCGCCGCACGTCTGGAGTGCCGATGAACGACACCCTGCCCAGAAAACATCGCGGGGCTATCCGCCGCGGGCGCGGCAAACTTGAGATCGACCCCCGGCAACTGGCCGAAATCTGGCTGCGCCAGCAACGGGAAGGCAAGGGCCTGATTGGCGGTGACCCCACGCGCCGCCCCCGCTGGAAACACCCCGCGCCGCCTGAACCCGCCCCCTGGTATCGCCACGGGCTGGCTTCCCCGGCACACACTCAAAGGCTATACGAATTCCTCGCTGCCGCCCCCCTGGAAGTGGAAATCGGTGCGGGCGACGGGCGCTTCATCATCGCCTGGGCACAGCGCCATCCCCAGCACCATTTCCTCGCCTTTGAGGTGCGCTGGAAGTACACTCACCGCATGTATGAGCGGGCGCGAAAACGCGGCCTCACCAACCTTTGGGTGAGCGACAACGACGCCCGCGTCGTCATCCCCGACGTGCTGCCCGACGCAAGCGTCGAAGTCTTCCACATCCTGATGCCCGATCCGTGGTGGAAGCCCAAACACCAGGCCAAGCGGCTGCTTGCGCCGTGGTTCATCGGCATCCTGGCGCGCAAACTCAAGCCAGGCGGCATTCTGCGGGTGGAAACCGACGTGGAAGGCTACCCCGAATTTGTGGAAACCTTAGTGGCTGCCGAGCCTCTTTTTGCCCCCCACAACCCCGCGCTGGAAGCCCGCTTTGCCGACGCGCCCCTCACCACCCGGCAAATCTGGTGCCGCGACCACGGCGTGCCGGTTTATCGGCTGTTTTTCCAACGCAAGGAAACCACCACCGGTCACGCCGAGTGACCAAGCCGCCCGGCCTGACCGGTGGAAAGCGCGCTACGCTGACGCCGTCGGGCCTTCCGACGAAGCAGCATCAACCACCACACTCTCGCCGTGGCCTTTGCCGCGGTGCTGCTGCGAGAATTCCCACAACACCAGCAGCACTGCCCCAAAGCCCAGTGCCTCTGCCAGAAAGCCAGGGATCCACCCCACACAAGGGATGATATTCAACAGCCCCGCCACCAACGTCAACAAGAAAGTGCCCACCGCGCCGCTCACAGCAGGGTGCCAGGCCACATGGCCTACCTCCGCCAGCCGGTCGCCAAGCAACAGGCCCAACACCAGCCAGCCATACAGCCCCAAAGCAGCCACCGCTACGGCCATAACCAAAGCCAACGGCAAAAGCAGCAACGTAATCGCCATAGCCAGCAGCACCACAGGCAACAGCGCCGCCGCCAACAGCCCCACACCACCGGCTACGAGCGGCGCTTTTTCAATTTCCTCGATGACCTTGCGCGAGGGCCCCTCAAGGAACAGGAACAACATCGCGGCCAACACTGCCAGCGCCAGCGCATAGAACACCGCCAGCATGCCCCGCCACAGCCAGCGAGCCAGGAAATTCACCGCCCCGATGGGGGCACTGTGCGCGTGTTGCCACGGCCAAAAGAACGCATGCTGCGGCCCTTCCATAAAAATGCGTACCTGCGCCCCCGACATCATCTGAACGCCACCGCTGACGACATGCACCTTGCCTTTGACTACTGCGTTTCGCTCGAAGTGAACCTTGCCCCCAATCAGCCGCACGTCGCCGTCTACCTGCCCGTCTATCCACGCCTCTCCGCCGGTGACGGTGACGTTCCCCTTCACTGTCCCCTTCATCACCAGCGTGCCGCCGATGACTTTCGCGTCGCCTGTCACCACCGCCTGCGGGGCAACGGTTGCCTTCCCGCCGATCACCGTGAGGTCGCCTTGCAGTATCTGGCCCGGTGGGAGGGTGTATTCTCCGCCCCAAACCACTTTGCCTTCCTGCGGGCTTCGTGCCCACGCCGGAGAAGTCCCTAATGCTGCAACTGCCAGCAGGAAAACCACCAGCAACCCGATGCGCCATTCTGTCTTGCGCATGACACCCTCCTTGAAGGTATCGAAACACCGATTTTCTTATACCTCATCATACCACGAACGGAAGCCCTCGCCCAACGCCTCCGCTGCGTGTCCTATCACCATGAAGGCTTTGGGGTCGGCTTCCCGTACCAGGGCTTTGAGGGGGCCAACCTCGGCGCGCGTCACCACGCAGTAGAGCACCGTGCGCTTGCGGCCGGTATAGGCGCCGCGGGCATCCAGCAGCGTCACGCCCCGGTTGAGATGTTGCAAAATGCTCGCTGCCACATCGGCTGGTCGCTCACTTACAATTAACGCCGTGCGCACCACGTTGGAGCCTTCCGTCACGGCCTCGGCAGCTACTCCGGCAATGTAAAGCGTGACGATGGCATACAGCGCCTGGTCCCATCCAAAGGAAACGCCCGCGAGCAACATCACCGCAGCGTCTGAAAAGAGGTAACTCTGGGAAATTGGAATGTGTCGCCAGCGGGTGAGAATGCGGGCGAGGATGTCGGTGCCGCCGCTGGTGCCGCGGCCGCGGTAAATCAACCCGGCCCCCAGGCCGCCAATCACGCCACCGTAAAGCACATTCAGCATCGGGTCAGCCGTCAGGCCGTGGGCGGGCAAAAACGGCGCGAGGCCATCGACCAGCACCGAAAAGAGCACCGTGGTCACCGCGGTCCGCACGGCAAAGCGCGCCCCGCCGAGAAAACGCCACCCCAGCGCAAAAAGGGGGATGTTGAAAACAAGGGTTAGCGCGCCAATTGGCCAGCCGGTGTAGTAGTTGATGATTTGCGCCAGGCCGCTCACCCCGCCCGCAGCAAGATGCGCGGGCACGAGGAACAAATCCAGCGAAAGCGCCAGTAACAACGCTCCCACGGCAAGGTAAGCGTAATCACGCACGTTCCGCCATGAAAAAACGGCTTTGAAATTCACGGTCACGGGGGCACCTCGAGGATTGGCGTTTAGTCGTTTAGTCAGGTAGTCGTTTGGTCATTTCGTCGAGTCGTCGGGGGGTCGGTTCGTCAGTGCACCGGTTGGGCAGGTAGTCACCGCAGACTTGACAAAGCCTGCAATATCCTCCATAACGGTTCCAAAACGGAACCGCGACGGAGGCTTTCCATGCCCACACTCACGATTAAAAACATTCCCAACGAGCTCTATGCCCAACTCAAACGCCGCGCCGAAATCAACCGGCGCAGCCTGAACAGCGAAGTCATCGTCTGCCTGGAATATGCTATCCGCAGTCACAAAATTGCCCCAGAAGCGTATGTGGAAAGGGCGCGGCAGTTACGCGAAAAAACAGCCCATTATCTTATCACCGATGAGGCATTCAACGCCGCCAAACGGGAAGGCCGACCATGATCGTCGTTGATACAAATATCATCGGCTATCTGTACTTGCACAGCCCGCGCTCATCCCAAGCAGAACAAGCCCTTTTCAAGGATTCCACATGGGCCGCGCCCATTCTCTGGCAAAGCGAGTTTAGAAACGTGCTGGCGCAATATCTTAGAAAGCGCCTCTTGTCTTTCGAAGATGCCGTGCGCATCATGGAAGAGGCCACCCGCCTGATGGCGGGCCGGGAGTATGCAGTGGCCTCCATGGCTGTTCTGGCACTGGTCAACACCAGTTCGTGTTCCACATACGACTGCGAATTCGTGGCTTTGGCCAAAGACCTGAAAGTGCCTCTGGTGACGGTAGACAAACAAATTCTGCGGGAATTCCCAAACATCGCGGTTTCGCTGGATGCCTTTGTGGGGCAGTCATTTGGTCAGGCAGTCGTTTAGTCAGGTCGTTGGGTGGTCAGGCGGAGGCATTGCAAAACATCTGGGCATCCAGACATCCGGGCATCCGAACACGCCCCACACATCTGGGCTCACAATGCGGGTTAAGCATACCCGAAGATGCGTTACAATAGAAGCATGGAAGTGCAAATTGCCGTTGCCAAAGTCAAAAAATACGCCACCTCGGAAAGCGGCGACACGCTGGAAGTGGTGGAACGTCCCAACGGCGGCCTTTCGGTAGTATTGGCCGACGGGCAAAGTTCCGGCCGCGGCGCCAAGCGGGTTTCCAACATGGTGGTGCGGAAGGTCATCAGCCTGCTGGCGGAAGGCGTGCGCGACGGCGCCGCCGCCCGGGCGGCTTCTGACTACCTCTTCACCGAGCGGCAGGGGCGGGTGCAGGCCACCCTCAACATCCTCTCCGCCGATCTGCAGACCCGTACCCTGGTTGTCACGCGCAACAACCCCGCGCCGGTGCTGGTGCGCGCCGGAGGCCGCCTGCACCACCTGGATGAGGAAAGCATCCCCGTGGGCATCTACCGCGGCACCAGGCCGGTGGTCACTGAACTGCCGCTGGAAGTCGGGATGACCGTTATCATGTTCACCGACGGCATGGTGCACGCGGGCGCCCGGTATGGCCGTCACCTCGACCTGGAAACCACCCTCCACGCGCTCTTTGCCACCGCTGAGGAAGACAACGAAGGCACCCCCTTGCCGCCGCCCGCTGAAACCCTCGCTGAAGCGCTGTTGCAAAAAGCCATGCGGCTGGACGAAGGCCGTCCCACCGACGACATCAGCGTTGTGGTGCTTCAAGTCGTACCCCATCAAGAAGACGTGCGCGTCCGCCGCATGTTGGTGCGCCTGCCATTATAGCAAGCGCCCCTCTGCCCCAACGGGAAGACGCCATGAAACAGCCGCTTGTCGGCATCGTCGGCCCGTGTGCCGCGGGCAAAAGCACGCTCATCCAGAACCTGGCTGGGCGTGGCTACCGTCTGAAACACATTGCCCAAGAGCACTCCTACGTCCCCGACATGTGGCAACGGCTCACCCAGCCCGACGTGCTGGTCTTTCTCGACGTCTCTTTCGAGGAATCCAACCGCCGCCGCCCCATGCCGTGGCGCAAAGCCGACTACCTGGAACAACAGCACCGCCTGCGCCACGCCCGCGAACACGCCGACTTCTACCTGCTCACCGACGGCCTCACGCCGGAAGAAGTCGCCGCACGGGTCAAAGCCTTCCTGAAAGATTATCTTGGCAACAGCAGGAGCTCTACGGGAACGTAACGGGCTCCGAAAGATAATGCTTGTCTGTCAAGCGGTCCCAAAGGTCCACAACCACGCGATGGGGGATTCCCGCGCTTTCCTTGAGGGGAAGTTCCAACGTTCGCAACTCTTCCGGTGAGCGCGCGCCACATCCATGAGAAATTTCTTCCATCGTATCGGCGCGGCGGAAAATCACCCATAGCCGATTGGGGCGCTGACCACAAGGCGGCACCCCTTTGGTGATCTTGAAAAGTTCAGGGGGGAAATCCTGCCAGTTGACCAGGTCGAACCAGTAAAGTTTCGTGCCTTCCACAGCACTATTCGTCACGTGTGAAAAGCGAACAACCGGCGCAGGCAAGACCAGATCGCTTTCAGCAGAGGGGGACGTGGGCGGCGGTGGCGCCTCAGGCACCTGAGCCGTCACCTCGACCGTCACCACGATCTCACCACCGGCATTTGCCAGCGTGCCGCCTTCGCAGTGGAAGGGTGTCCAATCGTCCATGGTGAAATGGCCTTCCCGCCACTGTTGAAGCATCGCCGCCAAATCGCTGCCCTGCCCGGTGCAAGCGCCCGATGGCCCAGCCTGTAATTGCTGCTCTTCAGCCATCTTTCGCTGGGCCTCGATTTCCTCGTCGCTCATGCCGCTGGCGCGCATTTGCTGCCGGGCTTCTTCGCTGTAATCCACCGAGGCTTCCACCGTAGCAACATCAAAAGCACACTCTCCCTGGTCGTTCAGGCCGTGGATATCAAACTGCAGCGCGATGTGCACGAGTGCGCCGAAAAGGTCGAGTTGCGTCACGTAGCGCCCTGTCGCGGGCTTGCACGCCTTAGCGGCCTGAATGAGGCAATCCATGTCTTCCCCACAATCCTGCACTGCCGGTGTGCCTGCCGAAGCAGCAGGCGAGGCCGTAAGCAGCGCGACCGTCGCGGCGGCACTCGTCACCACCACCGGCGTGTCCAACGCATTGCTCGACGACGATGAGGGCAAATTGCATGCCAGCACGAATACCAGCGCGCATACCAGTGCGCCCCATAAAACCAGCCTCTCTTTCATTGCCAGCCTCCCGCTCTTTCCCTTGCCGACGCGAACACTTTAAATAAATTGTACAACAGGGTGCAATATCCTCGCTCCGCCGCAAGCGGTTGTTTGATATAATTGCACTACTCGACAAACACTCGCGGCGCGCCCGACGGCGCGCCTTCCTTATGATGGAACCTCATGCCCGTAACCGCTTCGCTTTCCCCCCAGATTATCCAAAGCCGCCTGGCGCGCATTCTGCCCACCGTCACCCGCCCCGGTCGCTACACTGGCGGCGAACACAACCAGGTGGTCAAAGATTGGGCGCGCATCGCCACCAAAGTGGCCTTCGTCTTCCCCGACATCTACGACCTCGGCATGTCCAACCTCGGGCTGGCCATCCTCTACGACCAGGTCAACCGCCGCCCCGACGCCCTCGCCGAGCGCGCCTATGCCCCCTGGCCTGACATGGAAGCCGCCATGCGCGCCGCGGGCATTCCCCTTTACAGCCTGGAAACCAAGCACCCGCTGGCCGATTTCGACATCATCGGCTTCACCCTGCCCTCGGAAACTCTCTACACCAACGTGCTCACCGTGCTGGACCTCGCGGGCATTCCCCTGCTGAGTGAGGAACGCACCGCCGAGCACCCGCTGGTCATCGCGGGCGGGCACGCGACCTTCAACCCCGAACCCATGGCCGCGTTCATCGACGCCTTTGCCATCGGGGAAGGCGAAGAGGTCATCCACGACATCATCGAAACCTACCAGGCCTGGCAACGGGCAGGCACGGGGCGCGACGACCTGCTCGACCGCCTTTCCCGCCTGTGGGGCGTGTACGTGCCTTCCCGCTACCGCGCCCGCTACGACGAGGAAGGCAACTTCCAGGGCACCGAACCCGTGGCCGAGGGCGTGCCGCGGCAGGTGCTCAAGCGCATCGTGCCTGAACTGCCGCCGCCGCCCACCCGCCTCGTCGTGCCTTACATCGACACCGTCCACAACCGGCTGGCCATCGAAATCATGCGCGGCTGCACCCGCGGCTGCCGCTACTGCCAGGCGGGCATGGTTACCCGCCCGATTCGCGAGCGCACTGTGGAAGAAATCGTCACCGCCATCGAAGAAGGGCTTGCCGCCACCGGCTTCGACGAAGTGGGCTTGCTTTCCCTTTCTTCCACCGACTACAGCCACGCGCTGGAACTGGTGCAGGAAGTCAACCGCCGCTTCAGCCATCGCGGCATCAGCATCTCCCTGCCGTCTTCCCGCATCGAAACCTTCACCGTGGAACTGATGGATTCCCTGGAACTCACCCGCCGCAGCGGTTTCACCCTGGCGCCCGAAGCGGGCAGCGAGCGCCTGCGGAACATCATCAACAAGCCCATCCCCACCGACCACCTGCTGGAAATCGCGGGTGAAATTTACAGCCGCGGCTGGACGCGCATCAAACTCTACTTCATGATCGGTCTGCCCCACGAAACGCTGGAAGACGTCCAGGCCATCGCCGACCTGGCGCACGCGGTGCTGCGGGAAGGCCGCAAGCGCATTGGCCGCCGCGCGCAGGTGCACGTTGGCGTGAGCACATTCGTGCCCAAGGTCAACACCCCCTTCCAGTGGTCGCCCGCGGACACCGAAGAAAGCATTCGCGCCAAACAGCGCCTGCTGCGCCGCGCGCTGCGGGGGCGGGGCTTCAAACTCAGCCTCAACCACCCCCACGAAACCCTGCTGGAAGCCTGGCTTTCTCGCGGCGACCGCCGGATGAGTGAAGTCATCTACCGCGCCTGGCAGCGCGGTGCGAAATTCGACGCGTGGCGCGAGCATTTCATTTACGAACACTGGCTGGAAGCCTTTCGCGAGGTCGGGCTCTCGCCGTGGGAAGTCGTCCACCGCCCCATCCCCCTCGACGCCCCCCTGCCGTGGGAACACATTAACCCGGTGGTGAGCAAACGCTTCCTCGCCTTAGACTACCACTGGAGCGAAGAAGGCCGCACCCGCGACGACTGCCGCAACCAATGCTACGCGTGCGGCATTTTGCCGACGTTCAACGACATCCGCCGCGCCCACCCCGGCGACGTGTGGAAATGCCCGGAAGTCAAACCACGGCGGAACGCCGAAACCACTTTTGTCACCTGAGCCGCGGATAAGCGCCCTTCGACGACTGCCCTCGCTGGCGCTCGCGCTTCCGCTCAGGACGCTCCGCAGCATTCCGGATACCCATCATGCCCAAGCGTTTCTCTCATCTCTTCACGGCCGTTTTTCTGTTGGCTGCCCTGGTAAGCGGCTGCACCTTTGCCACGCTGGGCGGTACGCCGCTGCCCACGCCCATTCCTGCCAACGCCCTTCCCACGGTCATTGCCCTGACCGCCCAGGCGCTGGCATCCCCCACCCCGCCAGCCTCCGCCACCGCTCCCGCCGCCACGCCTTCCCCCACCGCTTCGCCGACGCCCCCACTGCCCGCAGGCAGCCCCACCCCCACGCCCTTCCCGCTCACGCTGCCGACCATCACCCCCACCCCACAGCCTCCCCTGCACACCCTCGGTACCGGCTACGGCGTGCTGCAAATTCTCTACCCCGGGCAGGATTCGCGCGTGATCTCGCCCATCCGGCTGCGCCTTGCCGTGCAAACCGGCTACACCGATGCTGTGCGGGTGGAACTGCTGGGCGAAAACGGTCGCCTGCTTTACCGCCGCCTGCTGCGCCTGGGCGATGACCAGCCGCCTCACGGCTTGCTGACCTTCGCGCTGGAAATTCCCTTTGAAGTGCGCGGCGAGGCCGAAATGGCGCGCTTGCAGGTGCTCGCCAACGATGCCTATGGCCGCCCGCTCTTCCAAAACGCCATTCAGCTGACCCTGCTCAAAGAAGGCCAGCCGCAAATCAACTACCACGCCGCCGACCGCAGCCCTATCGTGTTCCAAACCCCGCTCTCCCACCAAACCATCGCGGGGGGGCAGGTGGTCGTGGTCGGCAAAGCATTGCGGCGCGCCGATGCAATCGAAGCCCTGCTGGTCAATACGGCCGGGAAAGTGGTCGTCTATCAGGTGGCGCCCCTGGGCACCGCCGACGCCGACGGCTACGCCCCCTTTGCCTTCCACATTCCCTACAAGGTGACCGAAACGACCCGTGTGCGGCTGGTGGTGCGCGAAAACGCCACCACGCCCCCCGGCGTGCTCTACCTCAACAGCCTGCCGCTGACCCTTACCCCCTAAGCGGGCTTGCTCAGCCCGCCCGGCAGCGGTTCCCCGCAAACCCTCGCCAAGGGTTCCCCTACCCTACCCCTGACGAACATCGGAGTACCTCATGCCCTCGCTTCCCCCTGAGACGACCCCTGCTGAAGAAACCTGGCGCGCGCTGGACCCCAACGCCACGCTGCGCCACCTCGCGACTTCACCCGAAGGCCTGACCACCAGCGAAGCCCGCCGACGCCTGGTGCGCTACGGCCCCAATCAACTCGCCGAAGCCCCGCCGCCCTCCTTTTGGAGCAAACTCTGGGAGCAGTTCAACAACTTCGTGGTGTGGCTGCTCATCGTGGCCGCGGTGGTTTCCGCAGCCCTGGGCGATTGGGTGGAAGCCGCCGCGATCATGGCCATCGTCATCCTCAACGCCGTGCTGGGGCTGGTGCAGGAATCGCGCGCTGAGCAGGCATTAGCCAAACTGCGCCAAATGGCCGCGCCAGAAGCCCACGTCATCCGCGATGGGCGTCGGCAGGTGGTGCCTGCGCGCGAGGTCGTGCCGGGCGATATCGTATTGCTGGAAGCCGGCAACTACGTGCCTGCCGACGTCCGTTTGCTGGAATCGGTCAATCTGCGCATTGACGAATCCGCGCTCACCGGCGAATCCTCGCCCGTCACCAAAGACGCGACCATCGTCATCCGCGACAACGTGCCCGTGGGCGACCAGAAAAACATGGCCTTCATGGGCACGGTGGTTTCCTATGGCCGAGGCCGCGGCGTGGTGGTCAGCACCGGCATGCGAACCCAACTGGGCATGATTGCCCAAATGCTCCATGCGGTGGAAATCGAACCCACGCCGTTGCAAAAGCGCCTCGACGAGTTGGGGCGCACCCTGGGCTGGGGCGCGCTGGCCGTCTGTGGGCTGGTGTTCGTGGTCGGCTGGGCACGCGGCTTCAACCCGCTGGATATGTTCCTCATTGCCGTCAGCCTGGCAATTGCCGCGGTGCCCGAAGGGCTTCCCGCCGTGGTGACCATCAGCCTGGCGTTGGGGATGCGCGAAATGGTCAAACGCCACGCGCTCATCCGCCGCCTGGCCTCGGTGGAAACCCTCGGCTCTACCACCGTCATCTGCTCCGACAAAACCGGCACCCTCACCCAAAACGAAATGACCGCCACCCGCCTTTGGGTAGACGGCCGCACTTTTGAAATCACTGGCCAGGGCTATGCGCCCGAAGGCGAATTCCTTTTAGAAGACAAGCCCATCGAGCCGTGGAAATACCCGGCGCTGACCACCGCGCTCTGGATTGCCGCGCTGAACAACGACGCCCTGCTGGAAACCTCTGGCGCCTCCGACATGCGCCAGACCTTCCGGGTGGTGGGCGACCCGACGGAAGGCGCGTTAGTGGTCGCGGCGGCCAAGGCCGGGGCTTTCAAAGAAGCCCTGGAAGAGGACTACCCGCGGGTGCAGGAAATCCCCTTCGATTCAGCACGCAAGCGCATGGTCACGATTCATGCCATCCGCGAACCCCACCCCGACGATGCCTCGCCGTTCACCACCGAAAAGGTCAGCGGCTACGCGGTCACCGTCAAAGGCGCGCCCGATGTGGTGCTGGGGCTGTGCAGCCGCTACCAACGGCTGGACGACGTTTCCGAACCCCTCACCCCCGCCATGCGGGAAGCCATCATGCGCGCCAACGACGAACTCACCGGCCAGGCGCTGCGGGTGCTGGCGGTGGCCTACAAAGTCATCCCCGACCTGCCGGAAGACCTCGACCCCGATGCCATCGAAAGCGACCTGATTTTCGTCGGCCTGTTCGGGATGATCGACCCCCCGCGCCCCGAAGTGATTCCCGCGCTGGCGAAGGCGCAACACGCGGGCATCCGCACGGTGATGATCACCGGCGACTACCCCAACACCGCCCGTGCCATCGCCGAGCGCATTGGCCTGTTGCGTCCCGGCCACAAAGTGCTTACCGGCGCACAACTCGATGCCCTCCCCGCCGAAGCCTGGCCGCAAGCCGTGGAAGAGGCCGATGTGTTTGCCCGCGTTTCGCCCGAGCACAAACTGCGCCTGGTAGAAGCACTGCAGGCCGATGGCGAAGTGGTGGCCATGACCGGCGACGGCGTGAACGATGCCCCCGCCATCAAGAAGGCCGACATTGGCATTGCGATGGGCATCACCGGCACCGACGTGGCGAAAGAAACCGCCGACATGGTGCTCACCGACGACAACTACGCCAGCATTGTCGCCGCCATCGAGCAAGGGCGGGTAATTTACAGCAACATCCGCAAATTCGTCTATTACCTGCTTTCCTGCAACCTGGCCGAAATTGCGGTCATCTTCCTGGCCACGCTGGCCGGGCTGCCTTCCCCCCTGACGGCCATTCAACTGCTCTGGCTCAACCTGATCACCGACGGCGCACCAGCCCTGGCCTTAGGCGTGGAAAAAGGCGACCCCGACATCATGGACCGCCCTCCCCGCCCGCCGGATGAGCCCATCATCAACAGGCCCATGTGGCTGGGGATCACCGTTCAAACCATCGCCATCACCGGCGTGACGCTGGGCGCTTATGCCATTGGCTTGCACGTGCACCCCAACCAGCCCGAATTTGCTGAAACGATGGCCTTCGCGACCCTCTCCTTCTCGGAACTGCTGCGAGCCTTCACTGCCCGCTCGGAACGCTACCCCATCCTCAAAATCGGGCTGTTCAGCAACCGCTCGATGAACCTGGCCTTCCTGACCTCGGCGTTGTTGCTGCTGGCGGTGATCTACGTGCCGGGGCTGAACACCGTGTTCAACGCAGTGCCCTTGGGCTGGACGCAGTGGCGGTTGATGCTGCCGCTGCTGGCGCTGCCCGCGGTGGCCGCGGAACTCACCAAAACCTACCTGCGGTGGCGAGAAAAGCATTGAGCCCCGCAGCAGTGCAGCCGCCGCTGGTGGTGTGCCTGCACGGCTTCTTAGGCACCGGCCGCGACTGGGAAGCGGTGGCGGCTGCCCTGGAGGGCCGCGCCCGCTGCCTCACCCCCGACTTGCCCGGCCACGGGAAAACGCCCCTCACGCCCGGCACCCAATCCTACGCGGCGTGGGCGCAATGGCTGGCCGAGTGGCTCGATGCCCGCGGCCTGCCCGCCGTTGCACTCGTGGGCTATTCCCTCGGCGGGCGGGTGGCCTTAGCCTTCGCGGCAGCCTTTCCTCAGCGGGTGCGCGCCCTGGCCCTGATTTCGGCCCATCCCGGCCTCACCCACGCCGCCGAGCGCCGCGCGCGGCAGCGCGCCGACCAGGCACGCGCCGCAGCCATCCGTGCCGAGGGGCTGGCGGCTTTCCTGGAAGCCTGGTATCGCCTGCCGCTGTTCGGCATGACCACCGAAGCCCGGCGACAGGCGCTCATCGCCCGCCGCAGCCAGCAGCGGCCCGCAGCCATGGCGCGCGTGATTGCCGAAATGAGTCCCGGCCGGCAGCCGCCCCTCTGGGAAGCCCTCGCCGGGCTGCCCTTTCCCGTGGCCTACATCGCCGGGGAAGACGACGCCAAATATGCCGCCCTGGCGGAAGCCATCGCCGCCCGCGCCCCACGGGTGCAGCGTTTCCTCATCCCTCGCGCCGCCCACATGGTGCCGCTGGACGCCCCACAGGCATTGGCCGACGTCTTGGCTGCTTTCCTCTCCCTTCCCCCCTTACGTACCTGAATTCCCATGAGCCCTCGCTCCAAAGGCTACCTCGCTGCGCTCACCGCCATCACCCTCTGGGCCACCACGGGCATTCTCATCCGTTACCTCGTGGCCGCTGAGGCCATGCCGCCCATGCTGCTGGCCTGGTGGCGGAATATCTTGATTTCGGCAGGGCTGGGGGTGGGGCTGGCCCTCTTCGCCCCGGCACGCTTGCGTTTCCCCGCCGGGCAAGGCGGTTTCCTGGTGGGTTACGGCTTGGTGCTGGCGCTCTTCAACGCGGTGTGGATTTTTCGGTGCAGGCCAACGGCGCGGCCGTAGCCACCGTGTTGCTTTACAGTTCGGCGGGCTTCACCGCCCTGGTGGGGCACTGGTGGTTCCGGGAAAGCCTTGGGGTGCCCAAAGCCCTGGCCATCGCCCTGAGCCTGGGGGGCTGCGTGCTGGTTTCCGGCGCTTACACGCCTGCCCAGTGGCACCTTCACGCCCCAGGGCTGGCGTTGGGGCTGGCTTCCGGCCTGATGTTTGCGGCTTACAGCCTGGGCGGGCGAGCGGCTTCCCGACGCGGGCTCGACCCGTGGACCACGCTCTTTTGGGCGTTTGGCGTGGCTTCGGTGCTCCTGGCTGGCTTCAACGCCGCGGTGGAAAGCACCGCGTGGCTGCCCCGGCTTTCCCCCTTCGGTTGGGGCATGCTGGTGGTGTTGGCGCTCTTCCCCACACTGTTGGGGTTTGTGGCCTACAACGCGGCGCTGGTCTATCTGGAAGCCAGCGTGGTCAACCTGCTCGCGACGTTAGAGCCGGTCATGACGGCCATCATGGCCGCAGCGCTGTTAGGCGAACACCTCTCGGCAATTCAGGTGGGGGGCAGCGCCTTGATCTTGCTGGGGATGGTGCTGGTGCAACTGGAACGCCCTGCAGCCGCGCCCCCTACGGCTGCACCAGCACCTTGAAGACGCCCCGACGTGCGGCGTGGGCAAATGCCTCGAGGCCGTCGGCAAGGGAATAACGGGCATCAATGAGGGGGCGGGGGTCCAGACAACCTCCCGCCAGCAACCGTAGGGCGGGGGCAAAGGGGCCACAGCGGGAACCCACGACGTGGATTTCATCGACCACCAGCGCCGACATGGGAATACGCGGCGTGCCCGCATAGGTGCTCTTGAGCACCAGCGTGCCCCGGGGGTGAACGGCTTCTTTTGCCAGCGCGAAGCCTTCAGGCGAGCCGGTGGCTTCCACCACCACATCCATGCCCCAGTGCGGCACTTCGTCTTCCCGCAGCGGCGTGACGCCATAAGGCTGCAACAGCGCCCGCTGGCGCTCGTGGCGCACTACGGCAAACACGGCTGCGCCGGTGCGCGCCAGTGTCCACGCGGCCAGTTGCCCCAGCCGACCTGCCCCCACCACCAGCACGCTATCGTCAGGGCGAATGTGCACCTGCTGCTGAACTTCCAGCGCCGCGGCCAGTGGTTCGGTAAACACCGCCATTTCATCGGGCACCTCATCGGGCACAGGGTGCAGGTTGGCTATCGGCAAGGTGGTGTATTCGGCAAACACGCCATCGCGCCCCAAAATTCCCAACACGGTGCGGTTTTCACAATGCGTGGGGCGCCCGGCAAGGCACTGGGCACAATGCCCACAAGCCGCATTGATTTCGCCCACCACGCGGCGGCCTTCCCATGCCGGGGCAGCGGGCGCTCGCACCACCTCACCCACAAATTCATGCCCC